>DQAA01000330.1 GCA_003523465.1 Pseudomonas sp. | reverse complement strand
TGCTGATCTTCTCCAGCAACCTGGACGAGTTCTTCGAAATTCGTGTTGCGGGCCTCAAGAAGCAGATCACCTTCGCCCGCGAGCAGGCCGGCGCCGACGGCCTGCAACCGCACCAGGCGCTGGCGCGCATCAGCGAGCTGGTCCACGGCGAGGTGGATCGCCAGTACGCGATCCTCAACGATGTGCTGCTGCCCGAGCTGGAAAAACACCAGATCCGCTTCATCCGTCGCCGCCACTGGACGGTCAAGCTGAAGACCTGGGTGCGTCGCTTCTTCCGCGACGAGATTGCCCCGATCATCACGCCGATCGGCCTCGACCCGACCCACCCGTTCCCGCTGCTGGTGAACAAGAGCCTGAACTTCATCGTCGAGCTGGAGGGCGTCGATGCCTTCGGTCGCGATTCCGGCCTGGCGATCATCCCGGCGCCACGCCTGCTGCCGCGGATCATCCGCGTGCCGGAGGAGGTGGGTGGTCCTGGCGACAACTATGTATTCCTGTCGTCGATGATCCACGCGCATGCCGATGACCTGTTCCAGGGCATGAAGGTCAAGGGCTGCTACCAGTTCCGCCTGACCCGTAACGCCGACCTGGCACTGGACTCCGAAGACGTGGAAGACCTGGCTCGCGCCCTGCGCGGCGAGCTGTTCTCCCGTCGCTACGGTGACGCAGTGCGCCTGGAAGTCGCCGATACCTGCCCGAAACACCTGTCCGACTACCTGCTCAAGCAGTTCAGCCTGAGCGAAAGCGAGCTGTACCAGGTCAACGGTCCGGTCAACCTGACCCGCCTGTTCAGCATCACTGGCCTGGACAGCCACCCGGAGCTGCAATACACCCCGTTCACTCCGGCGATCCCCAAGCTGTTGCAGAACAGCGAGAACCTGTTCAGCGTGGTGGGCAAGCAGGACATCCTGCTGATGCACCCGTTCGAGTCCTTCACCCCGGTGGTGGACATGCTGCGCCAGGCCGCCAAGGACCCGCACGTCCTGGCCGTGCGCCAGACCCTGTACCGCAGCGGTGCCAACTCGGAAATCGTCGATGCGCTGGTGGACGCCGCGCGTAACGGCAAGGAAGTCACCGCGGTCATCGAACTGCGCGCGCGCTTCGACGAAGAGTCCAACCTGCAGATGGCCAGCCGCCTGCAAGCCGCCGGCGCGGTGGTGATCTACGGTGTGGTCGGCTTCAAGACCCACGCCAAGATGATGCTGATCCTGCGTCGCGAAGCCGGCGAGATCGTCCGCTACGCGCACCTGGGGACTGGCAACTACCACGCCGGCAACGCCCGCCTGTACACCGACTACAGCTTGCTGACCTCCGACGACGCCCTGTGCGAAGACGTCGGCAAGCTGTTCAGCCAGTTGATCGGCATGGGCAAGACCCTGCGCATGAAGAAACTGCTGCACGCGCCTTTCACCCTGAAGAAAGGCATGCTCGACATGATCGCGCGGGAAACCCAGTTCGCCCTGGACGGCAAGCCGGCGCACATCATCGCCAAGTTCAACTCGCTGACCGATCCCAAGATCATCCGCGCGCTGTACAAGGCCAGCCAGTCTGGCGTGCGCATCGACCTGGTGGTGCGTGGCATGTGCTGCCTGCGCCCAGGCATCGCCGGTGTGTCGCACAACATCCACGTGCGCTCGATCATCGGCCGCTTCCTTGAGCACACCCGGGTGTTCTACTTCCTTAATGGCGGCGACGAGCAGATCTTCCTGTCCAGTGCCGACTGGATGGAGCGCAACCTCGACAAGCGCGTCGAGACCTGCTTCCCGGTAGAGGGCAAGAAATTGCTGCTGCGGGTGAAGAAGGAGCTGGAAGGGTACCTGACCGACAATACCCATTCGTGGATCCTGCAACCGGACGGCCGTTACGTGCGCAGCTCGCCGACCGGCAACCAGAATCCGCGCAGTGCCCAGGCGACCCTGCTGGAGCGCCTGAGCAACCCGGTCCTCAGCGTACGCTGAGGATGAAGCCGACCCGGGTCAACCACTCGGCCTCCTGGTCGAAGTCGGCCCGGGTCAGCTGATTCTCTTCCAGCCATCCATCCGGGAAGGCTACGGCCAGGCTGTCGCCGTTGGCGTGGAGTTCCACCTTCGGCATCTGCTGGGTGCCGCGGATGTGGTGGAACAGGATGGCGAAGCGCAGCAGCACGCACAGGCGGATCAGCTGGCTGCCTTCGTCGCCGAACTCGGCGAACTTGTCCTTGGGAATGTTGCGGCGATGGCCACGTACCAGCAGGGCCAGCATCTGCTGGTCTTCGCGGGAGAAACCGGCCAGGTCGGAGTGTTCGATCAGGTAGGCGCCGTGCTTGTGGTAGTGGTAGTGGGCGATGTCCAGGCCCACTTCATGCACCTTCGCCGCCCAGCCCAGCAATTCACGCCAGATTCCCTCTTCCAGATTCCACGCCTTGGCCACTTGATCGAAGGCGTGCAAGGCCTTGCGCTCGACCCGCTCGGCCTGGCTCTGGTCGACGTGGTAGCGCTCCATCAGCGAGGTCAGGGTGCGCTCGCGCACGTCTTCGTGCTGATGGCGGCCGAGCAGGTCGTACAGCACGCCTTCGCGCAGGGCGCCGTCGCAGTGGTCCATGCGTTGCAGTTCAAGGGCATCGAAGATGGCTTCGAGGATTGCCAGGCCGGCCGGGAAGATCGCGCGGCGGTCGGGCTTGACCCCGTCGAAGTCGATCTTGTCGATCTCGCCCAGCTTGAACAGTTTGCGCTTGAGCCAGGCCAGGCCTTCGGCGTTGACCTCGCCACTACCGAGACCGGCGGCCTTGATCGCCGACCCGATGGCGCGGATGGTGCCGGAGGAGCCGATGGCTTCGTCCCAGCCCAGGCGGTGCAGCGCGCCTTCGATGCTCATCAATTCAAGTCGCGCGGCGGTGTAGGCCTGGGCATAGCGCGCCGGGGTGATCTTGCCGTCGCGGAAATAGCGCTGGGTGAAGCTGACGCAACCCATCTGCAGGCTTTCGCGCAGCAGCGGCTCGAAGCGCTGGCCAATGATGAACTCGGTACTGCCGCCGCCGATGTCGGCGACCAGGCGCTTGCCGGGAGTGTCGGCGAGGGTGTGGGAGACACCCAGGTAAATGAGGCGGGCCTCTTCGCGTCCGGAAATCACTTCTACCGGGTGGCCGAGGATCTCTTCGGCGCGGCGGATGAATTCGCCACGGTTGCGCGCTTCGCGCAGGGCGTTGGTGCCGACGATGCGTACCGAGCCCGGTGGCATGCCGTTGATCAGTTGGGAAAAGCGCTTCAGGCAGTCGAGACCGCGTTGCATGGATTCTTCGCTGAGCTGACGCTCTTCATTGATGCCGGCCGCCAGCTGGACCTTCTCTCCGTTTCGCTCGAGGATGCGGATGTCGCTGTGATGAGCCTTGGCTACAACCATATGGAAACTGTTGGAGCCAAGGTCGATGGCGGCGATCAGGGAAAGGTTCTTGGCGGAAGAATGGGGCATGGTAGTGGCTTCTCGGTCGTTAACCTGGCAATCCTGCCACGATAGTAGGCTTACGCCAACGCGCGGTAATCCAGGGCTTGATATGGCGCAGTTTCGCGTAAGAAATGTGTCTTTTGTGTGACAGTCGATTCGCCGACTCATCAACTATCATAGTTAGACTCAATCGGTTGCGACTTCCTGTCGACAGACAGGGCGGCTATGATGGGCGACGTTTTTTTGCTTCCGAACCTGGAGACCTCCATGAGCGACCTTATCAAACACGTCACCGACGCCACCTTCGAGGCCGAAGTGCTGCAGGCCGAAGGCCCTGTACTGGTGGACTACTGGGCTGAATGGTGCGGTCCATGCAAAATGATCGCTCCGGTACTGGACGACATCGCCTCCACCTACGAAGGCAAGCTGACCATCGCCAAGCTGAACATCGACGAAAACGCCGAAACCCCAGCCAAGCACGGCGTTCGCGGTATCCCGACCCTGATGCTGTTCAAGGGCGGCAACGTCGAGGCTACCAAGGTCGGCGCGCTGTCCAAGTCGCAGCTGGCAGCCTTCATCGACGCTCATCTCTGAGCCTCGAAAAAGCCCCGCATTTGTCGGGGCTTTTCTCTTTCTGGTGACTAGACGCCAGAAAAAGCAGGTGTTACATTCGGCCTCGCACTGTTTCTTCAGTGCCCCCTGCACGCCCGTCGCCGATTCCAATTCGAATTCAGTACGCGATCATTCGCCTCTCGCGGCGCGGCTTCATTAAGCCAGATGCTTAATCTCCCTTCTTACATGATTACTCCATTCCCCTTATGAACCTGACTGAACTCAAGCAAAAGCCGATTACCGATCTGCTCGAAATGGCCGAACAGATGGGCATAGAAAATATGGCCCGTTCGCGCAAGCAGGATGTGATTTTCTCCCTGCTGAAAAAGCACGCGAAAAGCGGCGAGGAAATCTCCGGTGACGGCGTGCTGGAGATTCTCCAGGACGGTTTCGGTTTTCTGCGTTCGGCGGACTCTTCCTACCTGGCCGGCCCTGACGATATCTACGTCTCGCCAAGCCAGATCCGTCGCTTCAACCTGCGCACCGGCGACACCATCGTCGGCAAGATCCGGCCACCGAAAGAGGGTGAGCGTTACTTCGCACTGCTGAAGGTCGATACCATCAACTTCGACCGTCCGGAAAACGCGAAGAACAAGATCCTGTTCGAAAACCTGACGCCGCTGTTCCCGAACATTCGTCTGAAGATGGAGGCCGGCAACGGTTCCACCGAAGACCTCACCGGTCGTGTCATCGACCTGTGCGCCCCGATCGGCAAAGGCCAGCGCGGCCTGATCGTCGCCCCGCCGAAAGCGGGCAAGACCATCATGCTGCAGAACATCGCGGCGAACATCACCCGCAACAACCCCGAGTGCCATCTGATCGTCCTGCTGATCGACGAGCGCCCGGAAGAAGTGACCGAGATGCAGCGCACCGTGCGCGGCGAAGTGGTCGCCTCCACCTTCGACGAGCCGCCAACCCGTCACGTGCAAGTGGCCGAAATGGTCATCGAGAAGGCCAAACGCCTGGTCGAGCACAAGAAGGACGTGGTCATCCTGCTCGACTCCATCACCCGTCTGGCCCGTGCCTACAACACCGTGATCCCGAGCTCCGGCAAGGTCCTGACCGGTGGTGTCGACGCCCATGCCCTGGAGAAGCCGAAGCGTTTCTTCGGTGCCGCGCGTAACATCGAGGAAGGCGGTTCGCTGACCATCATCGCCACCGCGCTGGTCGAAACCGGCTCGAAGATGGACGAAGTGATCTACGAAGAGTTCAAGGGTACCGGCAACATGGAGCTGCCCCTGGACCGTCGCATCGCCGAGAAGCGTGTCTTCCCGGCCATCAACATCAACCGTTCGGGTACCCGTCGCGAAGAGCTGCTGACCGCCGACGACGAGCTGCAGCGCATGTGGATCCTGCGCAAGCTGCTGCACCCGATGGACGAGATCGCCGCCATCGAGTTCCTGGTCGACAAGCTGAAGCAGACCAAGACCAACGACGAGTTCTTCCTGTCGATGAAGCGCAAGTAAGCACTCGCTGTACGCAAGAGCCGGGGAAACCCGGCTTTTTGCTATCTGTCATAAACACTATTCTGACTGGCCCGGTTCGACGTTACACTGCCAACCCCGACCGACACGGCCAACATGAGGCTCACGCATGCAGTATCGCGATTTGCGCGACTTTATCCGTGGCCTGGAGCAGCGCTCTGAACTCAAGCGCATCCAGGTCCCCATTTCGCCGGTCCTGGAAATGACGGAAGTCTGCGACCGCACGCTGCGGGCCAAGGGGCCGGCACTGTTGTTCGAGCGCCCCACCGGTTACGACATCCCCGTACTGGGCAACCTGTTCGGCACCCCGGAGCGGGTGGCCATGGGCATGGGCGCCGATTCGGTCAGCGAATTGCGGGAAATCGGCAAGCTGCTGGCGTTCCTCAAGGAGCCTGAGCCGCCGAAGGGCCTGAAGGACGCCTGGTCGAAACTGCCGATCTTCAAGAAGGTCGTGGCCATGGCGCCGAAGGTGGTCAAGGACGCGCCGTGCCACGAGGTGGTCATCGAGGGCGATGACGTCGACCTGGCCATGTTGCCGATCCAGCATTGCTGGCCGGGCGACGTCGCACCGTTGATTACCTGGGGCCTGACCGTTACCCGCGGCCCGAACAAGGACCGCCAGAACCTCGGTATCTATCGCCAGCAGGTGATCGGCCGCAACAAGGTGATCATGCGCTGGCTGAGCCACCGCGGCGGTGCCCTCGACTACCGCGAGTGGTGCGAGAAGAACCCTGGCCAGCCGTTCCCGGTCGCCGTGGCGCTGGGTGCTGACCCGGCGACCATCCTCGGCGCCGTCACCCCGGTGCCCGATACCCTCTCCGAATACGCCTTCGCCGGGCTGCTGCGGGGCAATCGCACCGAACTGGTGAAGTGCCGTGGCAGCGATCTGCAGGTCCCGGCCACCGCCGAGATCATCCTCGAAGGCGTGATCCATCCGGGCGAAACCGCGCCGGAAGGCCCGTANNCGACCACACCGGCTACTACAACGAAGTCGACAGCTTCCCGGTGTTCACCATCGAGCGCATCACCCACCGCACCAAGCCGATCTACCACAGCACCTACACCGGCCGGCCGCCGGATGAGCCGGCGATCCTCGGCGTGGCGCTGAACGAAGTGTTCGTGCCGATCCTGCAGAAGCAGTTCCCCGAGATCACCGACTTCTACCTGCCGCCGGAAGGCTGTTCGTACCGCATGGCGGTGGTGACCATGAAGAAGCAGTATCCCGGTCACGCCAAGCGCGTAATGCTGGGGGTCTGGTCGTTCCTGCGACAGTTCATGTACACCAAGTTCGTTATCGTTACCGACGACGATGTCAATGCGCGGGACTGGAACGACGTGATCTGGGCCATCACCACGCGCATGGACCCCAAGCGCGACACGGTGTTGATCGACAACACGCCGATCGACTATCTGGACTTCGCCTCGCCGGTCTCGGGCCTCGGCTCGAAAATGGGCCTGGACGCCACCAACAAGTGGCCGGGTGAAACCACCCGCGAGTGGGGTCGGGTCATCGTCAAGGACGAAGCCGTGACCAAGCGGATCGATGAGTTGTGGAACCAGTTGGGAATAGATTGATGCAGGTAACCTTGCAGCCGTCCGGGGCCGTGATGACCCTCAACCCCGGCGAGAGGATTCTGGAAGCGGCGCAGCGCCTGGGTTATGACTGCCCGCAGAGCTGTCGCAACGGCAACTGCCATGTCTGCGCGGCGTTGCTGGTGGAAGGCAGCGTGCGCCAGAACGGTGAAGTGCGCGATCACGGTGAGCTGTTCACCTGCATCGCCGAACCGCTGGAAGACTGCGTGCTGCTCTGGGATGGCGTGCTTGCCCTCGGCGAGTTGCCGGTGCGCAAGCTGGCTTGCCAATTGAGCGAGTGCACCCCGCTCGGTGGCGACGTCTGGCGGGTGCGCCTGCGGGCCCCG
>DQAA01000327.1 GCA_003523465.1 Pseudomonas sp. | reverse complement strand
GTTCAAACGGTTCATGCGTGGCTCCCTTGTGCGCTCAGGCGCTCGGCCTTGCGGGCCTGGTTGCGTTCGACGCGACGACGGATCAGGACGAAGAACACCGGGGTCAGCAGCAGGCCGAAGACGGTCACCCCGATCATCCCGGAGAACACCGCCACACCCATGGCATGGCGCATTTCCGCACCGGCACCGGAGGAGAACACCAGCGGCACCACACCCATGATGAAGGCGAACGAGGTCATCAGGATCGGCCGCANNAGTACCGCGGCCAGCGGGTCGAGCCCTTCGGCCTGCTTGTCCTTGGCGAACTCGACGATGAGGATCGCGTTCTTGCACGCCAGCCCCACCAATACGATCAAGCCGATCTGGGTGAAGATGTTGTTGTCGCCACCGGACAGGATCACCCCGGTGATCGCCGACAGCAGTGTCATCGGCACGATCAGGATCACCGCCAGCGGCAGGCTCCAGCTTTCGTACTGGGCAGCCAGCACCAGGAAGGCCAGCAGCACGCAGAGCGGGAAGACGAACAGGGCGGTGTTGCCGGCCAGGATCTGCTGGTAGGTCAACTCGGTCCATTCGAAGGTCATGCCGTTGGGCAGTTCTTCCTTGAGCAGTTTCTCGATGGCTTTTTCCGCCTGGCCGGAGCTGTAGCCGGGGGCTGCGGCACCGTTGATCTCGGCGGTGATGAAGCCGTTGTAGTGCATCACCCGGTCCGGGCCGGAGGTGTCGCTGACCTTGATGAAGGTCGCCAGCGGGATCATCTCGCCCTGGTTGTTGCGCACCTTCAGCTGGCCGATCTGCTCGGCGTCGAGACGGAACTGCTGTTCAGCCTGGACGTTGACCTGGTAGGTGCGGCCAAAGCGGTTGAAGTCGTTGGCGTACAGCGAACCCAGGTAGATCTGCAGGGTGTCGAAGATATCGCTGATGGCCACGCCGTGGGTCTTGGCTTTCTCGCGGTCGATGGCGGCATCGACCTGGGGCACGTTCACCTGGTAGCTGGTGAACAGGCCGGCCAGTTCCGGCACGTTGTGGCTCTTGGCGATGATGTTCTGGGTTTCCTTGTACAGCGCTTCATAGCCCAGGTTGCCGCGGTCCTCGATCTGCAGGCGGAAGCCGCCGATGGTGCCCAGCCCCTGTACCGGCGGCGGTGGGAAGATCGCGATGTAGGCGTCCTGGATATCGGCGAACTGCGCGTTCAGCGCGGCGGCGATGGCACCGGCCGACTGGCTCGGGTCCTTGCGCTCGTCGAACGGCTTGAGCGGGGTGAACACGATGCCGCTGTTCGGGCTGTTGGTGAAACCGTTGATCGACAGGCCCGGGAAGGCCACCGAGTCGGCCACGCCCGGTTGTTTCAGGGCGATCTCGCTCATGCGCTTGATCACCGCTTCGGTACGGTCGAGGCTGGCCGCGTCCGGCAACTGGGCGAAGGCCACCAGGTACTGCTTGTCCTGCGCCGGAACGAAGCCGGTCGGGGTCGACGAGAAGCCCATCCAGGTCAGGACCATCAACCCGGCATAGACGAACATGGCCACGCCACTGCGGCGGATGACCCGGCCGACGGTGCCGACATAGCTATGGCTGGCACGTTCGAAGAAGCGGTTGAACGGACGGAACAGCCAGCCGCCGAGCAAGCGCTCCAGCAGGCGCGAGAAACGGTCCTTGGGCTCGTGGTGCCCCTTGAGCAGGACGGCGGCCAAGGCCGGCGACAGGGTCAGGGAGTTGAAGGCCGAGATCACCGTGGAGATCGCGATGGTCAGGGCGAACTGCTTGTAGAACTGCCCGGTAAGGCCGGAGATGAACGCCGCCGGAATGAACACCGCGCACAGCACCAGGGCGGTGGCGATGATCGGGCCGGTCACTTCGCCCATGGCCTTTTTCGTGGCTTCCAGCGGGCTCAGGCCGAGTTCGATGTTTCGCTCGACGTTCTCCACCACCACGATGGCGTCGTCCACCACGATACCGATGGCCAATACCAGGCCGAACAGCGACAGGGCGTTGAGGGAGAAGCCGAACAGGTGCATCACCGCGAAGGTGCCGATCAGCGAGACCGGTACGGCCACCAGCGGAATGATCGAGGCGCGCCAGGTCTGCAGGAACAGGATCACCACCAGGACCACGAGGATCAGCGCTTCGAACAGGGTATGCACCACCGCCTCGATCGAGCCGCGAACGAACACGGTCGGGTCGTAGACGATGCTGTAGTCCATGCCTTCGGGGAAGCTCTGTTTCAGCTCGGCCATCTTCGCCCGCACTTCATCGGAGATCTCGATGGCATTGGAACCGGGGCGCTGGAAGATCGGGATGGCCACCGCCGGCTGGTTGTTCAGCAGCGAACGCAGGGCGTACTGGCTGGAGCCCAGCTCGACCCGGGCGATGTCCTTGAGGCGGGTGATTTCACCGTTTTCGCCGGAGCGGATGATGATGTTCTCGAACTCTTCCTCGCTGACCAGGCGGCCCTGGGTGTTGACCGACAGCTGGAAGCTGGTGGCACCCGGTGCGGGTGGCGCGCCGAGCTGGCCGGCGGCGACCTGGCGGTTCTGTTCGCGGATGGCGCTGACCACGTCGGAGGCGGTCAGGTTGCGCGAGGCGGTCTTGTTCGGATCGAGCCAGACCCGCAGCGAGTAGTCGCCCATGCCGAACAGCTGCACGTCGCCGACGCCGCCGAGGCGCGCCAGTTCGTCCTTGATGTTGAGGATCGCGTAGTTGGACAGGTAGAGCATGTCGTAGCGCTGGTCCGGCGAGGTCAGGTGCACGACCATGGTCAGGTCGGGCGAGGCCTTGTCGACGGTGATACCGATGCGCGTCACCTCTTCCGGAAGCTTCGGCTGGGTCCGCGTCACGCGGTTCTGCACCTGGACCTGGGCGTTGTCCAGGTCGGTGCCCAGGGCGAAGGTGATGGTCAGGGTGATCTTGCCGTCAGCGGTGGACTGCGAGGACATGTACAGCATGTTCTCGACACCGGTGATGGCCTGCTCCAGCGGCGCGGCCACGGTTTCGCCGATCACCTTGGGGTTGGCGCCGGGGAAGTTGGCGCGCACCACCACGGTGGGCGGGACCACTTCCGGGTATTCGCTGATCGGCAGCTGGAACAGCGAGATCGCACCGGCGATCAGCACCAGCAGGGAAAGCACCGCGGCGAAGATCGGCCGGGTAATGAAGAAGCGCGAGAAATTCATTGGAGTCGTCGTCCCTTAACCGCGTGGAGTCGCGGCGCTGGCGAGCTTGACCGTGGCCTTGCCGTTATCGGCGGGCTGACGGTTGGAAGCTTCCAGGGCCTGGCGCTGTTGGGCGAGGGCGGCGAGGGTGGCTTCGCTCGCCATCGGGGTTTCTTCAGGAGTGACCGGCGAGCCGGGGCGCACACGTTGCAGGCCCTTGACCACGATGCGGTCCTCCTTCGCCAGGCCGCTGCGCACGATGCGCAGGCCTTCGAGTTTCGGGCCCAGCTCGACGGCGCGGTAATCGGCCTTGTTGTCCTTGTCCATGACCAGCACGAACTTCTTGCCCAGGTCGGTGCCCACGGCTTCGTCGTTGATCAGCACGGCGGAGTAGGTGGCGCTGCCCACCAGCTTCAGGCGCGCATACAGGCCGGGGGTGAACTGGCCGTCGCGGTTGTCGAACACGGCGCGACCGCGGATGGTGCCGGTCTTGGGGTTGACCTGGTTGTCGACGAAGTTCATCTGGCCCAGGTGCGGGTTGCCGGTCTCGTTGGANNCGCGCTGGCCTTCACGTGCCAGTTGGGTGTACTTGAGGTACACGCGCTCGTCGGCATCGAAGTAGGCGTAGACGCGGTCGGTGGAAACCACGCTGGTCAGCGGGGTGACGTCGGCGGTGACGATGTTGCCGGCGGTGAACTGGGCGCGGCTGACCCGGCCGCTGATCGGCGCGGTGACCCTGGTGAAGCTCAGGTTCAGCTTGGCCAGGTC
>DQAA01000473.1:14893-18099 GCA_003523465.1 Pseudomonas sp. | reverse complement strand
GGTGGAGCGCTACTGGGATCACGATACCGTCGGCGCCCTGGTGGCCTCGCCAGCCAACCCGACCGGCACCGTGCTCGATCGCGAAGCGCTGGCCGGCCTGTCCCGTGCGACGCGCGCGCACAATGGCCATCTGGTCGTTGACGAGATCTACCATGGCCTGACCTATGGCATGGACGCGCCGAGTGCCCTGGAAGTCGATGACCAGGCCTTCATCCTGAATAGTTTCTCAAAATATTTCGGCATGACGGGTTGGCGGCTTGGCTGGCTGGTGGCGCCCCCGGCGGCGATCCCGGAATTGGAAAAGCTGGCGCAAAACCTCTACATCAGTGCCCCCAGCATGGCCCAGCACGCTGCCCTGGCCTGTTTCGAACCTCGCACCATAGAAATCCTCGAGGAGCGCCGCGCCGAGTTTGCCCGTCGCCGTGATTTCCTCCTGCCGGCCCTGCGCGAACTGGGCTTCGGTATCACCGTGGAACCCCAGGGTGCCTTCTACCTGTACGCCGACATCAGCAAGTTCGGCGGTGACGCCTTTGCCTTCTGCCGGCATTTCCTCGAAACCGAATACCTCGCCATTACCCCGGGTATCGACTTCGGTCGCCACCAGGCCAGTCATCATGTGCGTTTCGCCTACACCCAGAGCCTGCCGAGGCTGCAGGAAGCGGTGGAGCGGATTGCTCGTGGCCTGCGGAGCTGGCAGGGCTGATGGATTTTTCACCGTTGCTTGAAGAGGCCCGCCTGCTGCGACGCTACAAGCGGTTTCTGGCCGATATCGAATTGCCCGATGGCGAGCAGATGACCATTCACTGCCCCAATACCGGTTCGATGTTCAATTGCATGAAGGAGGGTGGCCAGGTCTGGTTCAGTCGCTCCAACGATCCCAAGCGCAAGCTGCCGGGTACCTGGGAAATCAGCGAAACCCCGCAGGGTCGTCTGGCCTGCGTGAATACCGGGCGCGCCAACGCCATCGTCGAGGAGGCGCTGCGTGCCGGAGTGATCACCGAGCTTGCCGGGTTTACTGCCTTGCGTCGTGAGGTGCCCTACGGTGAAGAAAAAAGCCGTATCGACTTCCAACTGACCTACGACACCGGCCTGGCCTATGTCGAAGTGAAGAGCGTTACCCTCGGTTTCGACGGCGATACCACTGCCGCCTTCCCGGATGCCGTGACCCAGCGCGGCGCCAAGCATTTGCGCGAGCTGGCGGCCCTGGCCCGTCAGGGCGTGCGTGCGGTGCAGTTGTATTGCGTGAATCTCACCGGTATCGAGGCGGTGCGTCCGGCCGAGGAGATCGACCCGGGTTACGCCATCGCCCTGCGCGCGGCCGTGCTCGATGGTGTGGAAGTGCTGGCCTACGGTGTGACGCTGGACAATCGGCAGGTGCGCATCGACCGTCCTCTTTCGGTATTGCTCAACCCTTGAGCCAGACGCCCCGGCTGTCCTCATGACAGTCGAGGGCTTCCAGGGCATCGCCCTCACAGGGGCCGGCGACGCATTCGCCGTTTTCGATCAGGAACAGCGCGCCATGACGTGCGCAGGTAATCAGGCTGGCACTGCTGTCGAGGAATTGATCAGGTTGCCAGTTCAACGCAATCCCGCGATGGGGGCAGCGGTTGTGGTACAGATAGACCTGGCCCTGGCGACGGACACCGAGCAGTTCCAGGCCCGCGTGACTGAAGCCACGGCTCTGGCCTTCGCCGAGTTCGGCTGAAGTGCATAGAAGGTGCATGGGGGAAAACTCCGTGACAGATGCAGGCCGCTTGACGCTCAAATGCAAATAATTATCAAATTACCGGCCTGGAGCGCGTCGGCCGTCTTTATACCTTGTCCGTCGTTCCTCTCACACCGTCATCCCTCACACCGTCATGAACAGGAAGCTTCGTTATGCGCCGATGTGCCAGCCTGATCGCCCTCTGTATCGGGCTTGTGTTCAACCCGGCGCAGGCCGAACAACTGCCGCAGCGCTGGGCCAGCGCCGGTGGCGCACTGAGCGAGTGGATCGTCGAGCTGGGTGGGCAATCCCGCCTGGTCGGAGTCGACACCACCAGCCAGCACCCTGAATCCTTGAAGTCCCTGCCGAGCCTCGGTTATCAGCGTCAGCTGTCTGCCGAGGGCGTGCTGAGTTTGCGTCCCGACGTGCTGGTGGGCACCGAGGAAATGGGGCCGCCGCCGGTACTGGCGCAGATCCGGGGGGCCGGGGTTCGGGTCGAGCTGTTATCCAGCCGTGCCGACCTGGACGCAGTGCATGGCAACCTGAAGCAATTGGGTGAACTGCTGGGCAAGTCCGAGCAGGCCGAGCAGCGCTTCAGTGACTATCACCTGCAACTCGAGACGCTGCACACGAAGATCAAGGCGGTCCAGGCGTCCGAGGACGCCCCGGGTGTGATCCTGCTGGTCGGCCATGCCGGCGCCAAACCGATGATCGCCGGCAAGGGCACTGCGGGTGACTGGCTGATCGAACAGGCCGGTGGCCGCAACCTGGCGACCAACGAAGGCTACAAGAACTTCTCCACGGAAACCCTGGCGGCCCTCAATCCGCAAGTCGTGGTGTTTTCCGATCGGGCCCTGACCGGGGATGCCGCGCTGCAAGCCCTGCTCAAGGAAAACCCGGCACTGGCAGCGTCCCGTGCGGTGNNTGAGAAACGCCTGATCGATCTTGACCCGACCCTGCTGGTCGGCGGTCTTGGCCCGCGTCTGCCGGCGAGCCTGCAAGCGCTGGCGCAGGCCTTCTACCCGGCGGCCAAGGCTCGCCTGGCGCCATGACGCGATTGGTAACGCCGCGCACGCTGTTTATTGTCCTGAGCCTGATGTGCCTGCTGGCGATCTGGCTTTCGTTGGCGTTGGGGCCGGTGAGCCTGCCGTTGATGGATACCCTGCGTGCCGGGATGCGTCTGGTCGGACTGCCGGTCGATGACACTGGGCTGGAGCAGGCGGAGCTGATCCTTGGACAGATCCGTCTGCCACGTACCTTGCTCGGTCTGGCGGTAGGTGCGGTGCTGGCGCTGGCCGGGGTGGCGATGCAGGGGCTGTTTCGCAATCCGCTGGCAGACCCAGGCCTGGTCGGGGTTTCCAGCGGCGCCGCGCTCGGTGCGGCAATTGCCATTGTCGGCAGCACCTGGGTCGGGGGCGTGCCGGAAATCTTCGCGCCTTACCTGCTTTCGTTATGCGCCTTTCTCGGTGGCCTGGGGGTAACTGCGCTGGTTTATCGGCTC
>DQAA01000473.1:0-14839 GCA_003523465.1 Pseudomonas sp. | reverse complement strand
GACGACGCCACCTTGCGTACCCTGACCTTCTGGAACCTCGGTAGCCTCAATGGCGCCAGTTACCAGCGCCTGTGGCCGCTGGTCCTGGTGGCGACCGCTGTGGCCCTGTGGCTGCCACGCCGGGCCGAAGCGTTGAATGCCTTGCTGCTTGGCGAGTCGGAAGCGCGGCATCTGGGGTTCGAGGTGGAAAAGCTCAAGCGTGAACTGGTTTTCTGCACTGCCCTCGGCGTCGGCGCAGCAGTGGCCGCAGCAGGGTTGATCGGCTTTATCGGCCTTGTGGTGCCGCATCTGGTGCGGCTGTTGGCCGGGCCCGATCACCGCGTATTGCTGCCAGCATCGTTGCTGGCAGGTGCGTCGCTGCTGCTGTTCGCCGACCTGATCGCACGATTGGCGTTGGCCCCGGCGGAGCTGCCGATCGGGATCGTCACCGCGTTTATCGGCGCGCCGTTCTTTCTCTATTTGCTACTGCGGGGACGCGGCTGATGCTTCAGGTTCGGGATCTGCTGGTCGTTCGCGGGCGCAAGAACGTGCTCGACGGTATCAGTCTGGATGTGATGCCGGGTGAGGTGCTGGGCGTGCTCGGCCCCAACGGCGCGGGTAAAAGTACCCTGCTGGGGGCCTTGTGTGGCGAGCTTGGGGTGGAGCGAGGCGAGGTTCTGTTGCAGGGGCGGCCGCTGTCCGATTGGCCCGGGCAGGAGCGAGCGCAGCGTTTGGCGGTATTGCCCCAGGCCTCGAGTCTCGGGTTTGCCTTCCATGTCGAGGAAGTGGTGGGGATGGGGCGCTTGCCTCATCGCAGCGGCCAGGTGCGTGATCGGGAAATCGTCACGGCGGCGCTTACTGCGGCAGACGCCCTCCATCTTGCCGAGCGTAGCTACCTGGCGCTGTCCGGCGGCGAGCGCCAGCGGGTGCATCTGGCCCGGGTACTTGCGCAGTTATGGCCGGGCGAGGAGGGGCGCACCTTGTTGCTCGATGAGCCGACCTCCGCTCTCGACCCGCTGCATCAGCACACCACGCTGCAGGCGGTGCGCGGATTTGCCGACCGAGGTGCTGCGGTGCTGGTGATCCTGCACGACTTGAATCTCGCCGCGCGCTACTGTGACCGTATCCTGCTGCTGGAAAACGGTCAGCCCCACGCCTTCGACACGCCCGAGCGGGTCTTGCAGCCCGATGCACTGAAGGCGGTGTTCGGTCTCGACGTCCTGGTTCAGCGTCATCCCGAGCGGGGGCATCCGCTCATCATTGCCCGATAGGAGTTGCCCATGTCCCGGCCCAGTGTGTTCGGCATCCTGTTTCTGCTGGCCTGGGGGCTGGCGGGATGTCAGTCCNNGTCATCGCCTGTCCTGCCACCGCTGCCGGACTGGCAAAGCCCGGAGGGGCGCGAACATGCGGAGCTCGGACATATTCTCGATACAGCCAGCGGCAAGCTGTTGACCCCCGAGCAACTGGTGGACCGTCTGGCTGCGGTGCCACGGGTCCTGGTTGGCGAGCAGCATGACAATCCCGATCATCATGCCTTGCAGCTCTGGTTGTTGCAGGCTATGACCCAGCGGCGCCCGCAGGGCAGTCTGTTGCTGGAGATGCTCGAGCCAGCGCAGCAGGGCAAAGTCGACCAGGTTCGCCTGCAGCGTCCGTTGCCGACAGACCTGGCCAAGGCCATCGACTGGCAACAGGGTTGGGAGTGGAGGTTCTATGCGCCGGTCATTCGAGACGCCTTCGCTCAAGGTTATCCGGTGCTGGCGGCCAATCTCGATCGTGGAGAAATGAAGGCCATCTATCGAAACCCGCCACAACTGAGCGGGTCTCGTTCTACAACTGCGGCGGTGCGTGCAGCGTTGATGGAAGAAGTCCGTGCTGGTCACTGCGGCATGCTCCCCGAGAGCCAGTTGCCCTCGATGCTCGCCGTGCAACAGCAGCGCGACCGGCGCATGGCTCAGCGCCTGCTGGACGCCCCGGCTCCGAACCTGCTCCTGGCGGGCGGTTATCACGTGCGCAAGGACGTCGGCGCGCCGCTACATCTGGCGGACCTCGGTGCGGAAAGTGGCACCCTGGTGCTGATGCTGGCGCAGGTCGGTGACGAGGTCAGCCCGCAAATGGCCGATATCGTCTGGTACACCGCTGCGCTGCCGAAGAAGGATTATTGCGCCGAGTTGCGCTGAGCAAATCGCAGGCAAAAAAAGACCCGGCAAAGTGCCGGGTCAATAACCGTGATTAGCCTGATGAGGAGATAATCTGAGAGTCCGAACCAAGGTCTTTCAGGTTATCCAACCAGTCTCGCGACCAGTTGCGGTAATCATAACGATTCTCATTTCGAAGTCAACCGGATCGCACCACAAATTTTCAATTTTTTTTCCGCAGGGTGGTTGTGGCGTCGAGCTGCTGGTTCAGGGCTTCTTTGCGTTCGGCGGGAATATCGTTCCAGTGCACATCCAACAGCGCGCCTTCAATGGCGTACAGCAGCACCTTCGATGCCCGGAAACCCCGCGTGCGTACCGCCCGATAGGCATCCACCGCGCCAAGGCGGCGGAGGTCAGATGCGCTGTGGATGCCTACCGCGTGCAGCCACTGCGCCGAGGTCTTGCCAAGATTTTTCAGGTGCTGAAGTTCATCGTTCATCAAGCCTCCTTGCGCCGGCTGAACGGGTCTTGTGGAGGAAGTCGCGGGTAATCAATCAGCAGTGTAGCGGCACTTGGCAATAACGCGGCTATTTGCCAGTGCTGCCGGGAATAGCCGCGATCAATGGACTTGAGGGGAGGTTCGCAAGGGGGTTAGCGAGTGCGATAGCGAAGGCGGGTACCGAAATTCACCGACATGAGGATTTCGTCTGCGCTGAGCTCGGGCGGGAACCAGGTTCCAGAGATTTGCGCATGGGCCAGGCTGGCGCCTTCCAGTGGGACATCGCGCAGGTCAAGGCCCCGCAGATCTGCGGCGCGGAAATAGGCACCACTGAAATCGATGCCCGACGTGTCCAGGTCGCGCAGATCGAGGCCGCGGAAGTCGCCGTCACAGAAATCGATGAGTGTGTCTTTGGGCTTCTCGCGGTTGAAACCCGCGATATCTTCGTTGTGAATCAATGCGTACAGCGAGCTGTCCAGTTGCCGTGGCTGATTCATGGAAAATGCCTCGTGGGTGGCCGGTAGGATTGGCCGGTAATGGCATTATAGTGTCACCTGCTCCGGAGGCTGCGGAGCAGAGGCGTGAAGTGTGGACTGCTTCACGCCTCCCGAGGGTTACAGGCCTGGCAGGCGCTGGCGGATCTGCTCGATCAGGTTGTCGAGGCTGGCGCTTTCGTTGGTTTCCACGCGCTTGCTTTGCAGCAGCTCGTCGGCGCCCAGGGCATCACGTCCGGCCTGCTGGGCGGCGATGACTTCCAGGGTGGCGTCGGACGGATCGTTCTGGTCTGCCTGACGCTGTGCCAGCCAGCTGGCGATTACCGCGTCCGGAGCATTGCAGTCTAGGATCAGGAAAGGCACGCCGGTCTCGCTGGCAACTTCTGCGGCGGCCTGGCGCTGCGGCTGCTTCAGATAAGTCGCATCGATCACCACCGGGAAGCCGGCGCGCAGGATCAGCGCAGCGAGTTGATGCAGGCGATCGTAGGTGGCGGTGCTGGCATCGGTGCTGTAGATGCCACTTTGCAGTTCGCCAGCGACTTCGCCGGCCTGTTCACCGAACAGGCGCTTGCGTTCCACATCCGAGCGCAGGCGGATGGCGCCGAGCGCTTCGACCAGGCGCATGGCTACATGGCTTTTGCCGACGGCGGAAACACCGTGGGTGACGGCCAGCAAGCGGGAAGGAATGGCGCTGTAGCTTTCCGCCAGGTTGGCGTAGTTGCGGTACTGGCGCAGGGTGGTAGCGCGCTGCACACCATCGGCGTCGGCCGGCATGCTGAACAGGGCGACCTTGGCACGGACCAGGGCACGGTAGGCCTTGTAGAAATTCAGCAGTTCCAGGCCTGCATAGTCGCCGGTCAGCTCCAGGTACTGGCTGATGAAGCGCCGCGCCAGGCATTTCAGGCCCCGATCTTCCAGGTCCATGGCCAGGAAAGCGGTGTCGGCATAGACGTCAGTCAGGCGGAACGGTTCGTTGAACTCGATGCAGTCGAAGATCACGACTTCACCGTCGATGACGGTGGCGTTGCCCAAGTGGATATCACCGTGGCATTCGCGAATGAAGCCTTGTGCCTTGCGCGCTTCCAGCAGCGCGTGCAGACGGTCGAAACTACTGCGGGCCCAAGCCTGCAGCGCATCGAGTTGCTGCAGGTCGGCCTTGTCGTTGAGGAACGGGCGGATCTGTTCGAAGTTCTGCTCCACCGGCGCCATCACGCTTTCCGGGGTGCCCAGCGGATGCTCGACGGCAACGCGGGGTGCCTGCAGATGGAATTCGGCAATCTGTTTGGCCATCTGGTCGATGTGCGCTGCGGTCAGCTCACCATTGGCTTGCAGGGTGCTGAGCATTTGCTCCTGCGGGAATTGACGCATCTTCAGCGCGAACTCGATCGCCACCCCTTCGCCACCCAGTTGCGGAGCCTCGGCGCTACCGGTGATCGGCAATACATCCAGATACAAGCCTTCGGTCAGGCGCTTGTTCAGGCGCAGTTCTTCGTTACAAAAGTGTTCACGGCTGGACAGTTCGGTGAAGTCCAGGAAGCCGAAATTCATCGGTTTCTTGATTTTGTAGGCGTAGTCGCCGGTGAGCACGACCCAGGAAATATGCGTCTCGATAACCCGGAAATCCTTCACTGGATGCGGGTACAGGGCGGGGTTCTGCAGGGCGGCAATCAAGGCTTGGCTCACGGGCGATCCTTCCGGGGCAAATGGGATTCTAAACGGCCATTATGGCGGCAAGCATGCCGTCTGGAAACCGCCGGAGGGCGTCTGTCGATGAACGATAAAGTGCGTATAATCCGCGCCCATGACACGTACCCGATCTTCCCGTACCCCCAAAAAACAAGCATCCGGTCGCACTCGCGCCTGGCTCGGCTGGGTCATCAAGCTCAGCCTGGTCGGCCTCGTGGTGCTGGCCGGTTTTGCCGTCTATCTCGATGCCGTCGTCCAGGAGAAATTCTCCGGAAAGCGCTGGACCATCCCGGCCAAGGTCTATGCCCGGCCTCTGGAGTTGTTCGTCGGCCAGAAGCTGAGCAAGGAAGACTTCCTCGTCGAACTTGATGCCCTTGGCTACCGCCGCGAAAGCGTGGTCAACGGGCCGGGCGCGGCGGCGGTCAATGGCAACACCGTTGACCTGNNAAGATCCGTGTGCGCTTCTCGGGTGATTACGTCGCCGGCCTCAGTTCTGCCAACGACGCCAAACTCGCGGTGGTACGCTTGGAGCCGCTGCTGATCGGCGGCCTGTACCCGAAGAACCTCGAGGACCGCATCCTGATCAAGCTTGATCAGGTGCCACCGTATCTGCTCGAAACCCTGGTGGCGGTGGAAGACCGCGACTTCTATCACCATCTCGGCGTATCGCCCAAGTCCATCGCCCGTGCCGTCTGGGTCAACACCTCCTCGGGCGCCATGCGCCAGGGTGGCAGTACCCTGACCCAGCAGTTGGTGAAGAACTTCTTCCTGACCAACGAACGCAGCCTCAACCGCAAGCTCACCGAAGCGATGATGGCGGTGTTGCTGGAGTTGCATTACGACAAGAAGGAAATCCTCGAGGCATACCTGAACGAAGTGTTCATCGGTCAGGACGGACAGCGCGCGGTCCATGGCTTTGGTCTCGCCAGTCAGTTCTTCTTCAGTCAGCCGCTGTCCGAGCTGAAACTGCATCAAGTGGCGTTGCTGGTGGGCATGGTCAAAGGGCCGTCCTATTACAACCCGCGACGCTATCCGGAGCGCGCTTTGCAGCGGCGTAACCTGGTGCTGGATCTGCTCGCGGAGCAGGGCGTGGCCACGCCGGAAGCGGTCGATGCGGCGAAGAAAATGCCGTTGAGCGTGACCAAGCGCGGCAGTCTGGCCGACAGCTCGTTCCCCGGCTTCCTCGATCTGGTCAAGCGTCAGTTGCGTCAGGACTATCGCGACGAAGACCTCACCGAAGAAGGTCTGCGTATCTTCACCAGCTTCGATCCGATCCTGCAGATGAAGGCCGAGGCTTCGATGGCCGACACCTTCAAGCGGCTTGCCGGGCGCAAGGGGGCTGATGAAGTCGAAGCTGCGATGGTGGTGACCAATCCCGAGACCGGTGAGGTTCAAGCCCTGATCGGCAGTCGCCAGGCCGGGTTCGCCGGCTTCAACCGGGCAATGGACGCGGTGCGGCCGATTGGCTCGCTGGTCAAGCCGGCGGTCTACCTGACCGCGCTGGAGAAACCAAGCCAGTACACCTTGACCAGTTGGGTCCAGGATGAGCCTTTCTCGGTCAAGGGCGCTGATGGTCAGGTATGGAAGCCACA
Source organism: Pseudomonas sp. (assembly GCA_003523465.1). Taxonomy (GTDB): domain Bacteria; phylum Pseudomonadota; class Gammaproteobacteria; order Pseudomonadales; family Pseudomonadaceae; genus Aquipseudomonas. The sequence goes on along the minus strand of DQAA01000473.1, from coordinate 8,454 downwards.
GAACTACGATCGCCGCTCTCACGGCACGATCTACCTGTACCAGGGACTGGCCAATTCCTACAACCTGTCGACGGCCAAGCTGGGCCTGGAACTGGGTGTGCCGAACGTGCTCAAAACCATTGGGCGACTGGGCGTTGAAGTCGACTGGCCGGCGTTCCCGTCCATGCTCCTGGGTGCTGGCGGTATGTCGCCGATGCAAGTGGCTACCATGTACCAGACGCTGGCCAACGGCGGATTCAATACGCCAATGCGCGGTATTCGTAGCGTCCTCACGGCCGAGGGCGAGCCGCTCAAGCGCTATCCATTCCAGATCCAGCAGCGCTTTGATCCGGCATCGATCTACCTGGTGCAGAACGCCATGCAACGGGTGATGCGCGAAGGTACCGGTCGTTCGGTCTACAGCGTACTGCCGAGCTCGCTGAACCTGGCGGGCAAGACTGGTACCAGTAACGACTCCCGGGACAGCTGGTTTGCAGGCTTCAGCCAGGATCTGCTGGCAGTGGTCTGGTTGGGCCGTGATGACAACGGCAAGACGCCGTTCACCGGTGCCACCGGCGCATTGCAGGTATGGACCAGCTTCATGCGCAAGGCTGATCCGCTGCCGCTGGACATGCCCCAGCCGGATAACGTGGTGCAGGCCTGGGTCGATCCACACACTGGCCAGGGCTCGGACGCAAGCTGCCCCGGCGCGGTACAGATGCCGTATATTCGCGGCAGCGAGCCGACCGCTGGCGCAGCCTGCGGCGGTGAACAGGCACCCGCTGACTCGGTCATGGACTGGGTCAAGGGTTGGATGAATTAAGCAGCATCAGCCAAGAGGACGTGATGTGAACAAGTGGTTGTTTCCAGCCTTGACGGCGCTGGTATTGCTCAACGGCTGCGCCACTGTGCAGCGCGGCTCTATCCCGGTGGTGGATTCGGGCACCCGGGTTTCCAACAGTGAGCGGGTCCAGGCCAACCGTACCGGCACCGCTCCGGTACGCAGCGGTACCAGCCAGGCGCAATCGGTGCCGCAGGACAACGGCGTGACCGTAATGATTCCGCAAGGCAGTGGCGCGTCACCGATCCAGACTTTCCCGGCATCCACTGCGTCGTCGGGGATCAGCACCGGGCCGATCGTTCCGGGGCCTTCGACTTCGCAGCCCTTCACTCCGCAGAGCAGCACCGGCGGCTATACCGCACCGTCTGCGCCGACCGGCATTCCGCGGGCGAATACCAGCTCGGGTGGATTGTCCGCCGACGAGCAGTTGGATGGGCCGGTGCTGGCGCTGCTGACAACTGCCCAGCAACAGCAGGGCAGCGGTGACTACAACGGTGCGTCGTCGAGTCTGGAGCGTGCTCAGCGCATCGCTCCGCGGGAGCCGCAGGTGCTTTACCGTCTGGCCCAGGTTCGCCTGGCCCAGGGTGATGCCGCTCAGTCCGAGCAACTGGCGCGTCGTGCGCTGACCTATGCCAACGGTCGTCCAGACCTGCAGTCCGGGCTGTGGAACATCATCGCTCAGGCTCGCGAGAAGCAAGGTGATGCCTCCGGTGCCGCGTTGGCCCGGCAGAAAGCCCAGGCGACGCTGTGATGGATTCGCGCATTCTGGATATCGCCGATCACCTGTTGCTGATCGAGCGTGAATTGCATGTGCAGGGTTGGTGGAGCGAGCAGACGCCGAGTGCCGAGGCGCTGGCTAGCACGGTTCCTTTCGCTGTGGACAGCCTGAGCTTCGAAGAGTGGCTGCAGTGGATCTTCCTTCCGCGCATGAAGGAGATTCTCGAACTGGGCCTGGCGCTACCCAATGCCTCAGGAATTCTGGTGATGGCTGAAACGGTATTCGTCGATCGTCCGGACGAAAGTCGCGAGCTGCGCAGGCTGCTTGCCGAATTCGACCAATTGATTAGTCCATCTGCCTGATATCGTTGCCGTTTATCGATGNNGGCCCCGTTTCGTTGTGTCCATGGGCAAAAGAGGGGCGGGCAAACGTTTCCGCCCAGCTGGTAGAGGTGTTGCGGCTGAATTTAAACCGTGAAGTCGCTTGACTTGCGCAGTTCGAATCAGAACAATCCCAAGTCCGCTGTAGGGGGACTGCCAGAAGCAGACCCGCTAAGCAGATCATGAGGCGCACACCCGCGCCGACCTGTTACACCCCGCAACGCGTTACCTCGCGCTGGGTGGGAAAACCCCGCAACACTTTGGGGCGCTCCCAATACTTGCTCAGTCAGTGCTGACGTAGTGGCATTTTCGTCGCTCATGCTCTGCTTGGCAGTAAACCTATTAAGACCCGTTCCGGAGCGAACGGTATTCTGGCGTTTTAGAGGTGAACAACGTGGAGCTTTTATCCGGCGCTGAAATGGTCGTCCGCTTTTTGCGTGACGAAGGCGTTAAGCACATCTATGGGTACCCCGGCGGTGCTCTCCTTCATGTTTACGATGCCCTGTTCAAAGAACCGGAAGTGAGCCACATCCTGGTTCGTCACGAGCAGGCCGCTACCCATATGGCGGACGGCTACGCCCGTGCCACCGGCAAGGCCGGCGTGGTACTGGTGACCTCCGGTCCGGGCGCGACCAATGCCATCACTGGTATTGCCACCGCGTACATGGACTCCATCCCGATGGTCATCCTCTCCGGTCAGGTGCCAAGCACCATGGTCGGTACCGATGCCTTCCAGGAAACCGACATGATCGGTATTTCCCGGCCGATCGTGAAGCACAGCTTCATGATCAAGCATGCCTCGGAAATTCCCGAAGTCCTGAAAAAAGCCTTCTATCTCGCCCAGTCCGGCCGTCCGGGCCCTGTGGTCGTGGACATTCCGAAGGACATGACCAACCCGGCTGAAAAGTTCGAGTACGTCTATCCGAAGAAGGTCAAGCTGCGCTCCTACAGCCCGGCCGTCCGTGGTCACTCCGGCCAGATCCGCAAGGCCGCCGAGATGATCCTGGCCGCCAAGCGCCCGATCATCTACGCCGGTGGTGGTGTGATCCTCGGTGGTGGCTCCGAGCCGCTGACCGAACTGGCACAGCTGCTGAACGTTCCGGTCACCAACACCCTGATGGGCCTCGGTGGCTATCCGGGCACTGACCGTCAGTTCCTCGGCATGCTTGGCATGCACGGCAGCTACACCGCCAACCTGGCCATGCACCACGCCGATGTGATCCTCGCTGTCGGCGCACGTTTCGACGACCGCGTGGTCAACGGCCCGGCCAAGTTCTGCCCAAGCGCCAAGATCATCCATATCGATATCGACCCGGCTTCGATCTCCAAGATGATCAAGGCCGACGTACCGATCGTTGGTCCGGTCGAAAGCGTCCTCACCGAAATGCTCGCCGCTGTACGCGAGATCGGCGAGAAGCCTGAGAAGGCGGCGATGGATGCCTGGTGGAAGCAGATCGAAGAATGGCGTGGTGACCGCGGCATGTTCCCTTACGACAAGGGCGACGGCAGCGTCATCAAGCCACAGACCGTGATCGAGACCTTGTGCGAAGTCACCAAGGGCGACGCGTTCGTCACCTCCGACGTCGGCCAGCACCAGATGTTCGCGGCGCAGTACTATCGCTTCAACAAGCCGAACCGCTGGATCAACTCCGGTGGCCTGGGCACCATGGGCTTCGGTTTCCCGGCGGCCATGGGCGTCAAGCTTAACTTCCCGGAGGCCGACGTGGCCTGCGTTACCGGCGAGGGCAGCATCCAGATGAACATCCAGGAGCTGTCGACCTGCCTGCAGTACGACCTGCCGGTGAAGATCGTCAACCTGAACAACGGTGTACTGGGCATGGTTCGCCAGTGGCAGGACATGGCCTACAACAGCCGTCACTCGCATTCCTACATGGAATCGCTGCCTGATTTCGTCAAGCTGGCCGAGGCCTATGGTCATGTGGGTATCCGCATCACCAGCCTGAAGGATCTGAAGCCCAAGCTCGAAGAAGCCTTCGCCCTCAAGGATCGCCTGGTGTTCATCGACATCCAGGTCGACAACAGCGAGCACGTCTATCCGATGCAGATCAAGGATGGTTCGATGCGCGACATGTGGCTGAGCAAGACGGAGCGGACCTGATATGCGGCACATTATCTCCCTGCTGTTGGAAAACGAACCCGGTGCCCTGTCGCGCGTCGTCGGCTTGTTCTCGCAACGCAACTACAACATCGAAAGCCTGACCGTGGCACCGACTGAAGACCCGACTCTGTCGCGTCTGACGCTGACCACGGTTGGCCACGATGAGGTGATCGAGCAGATCACCAAGAACCTGAACAAACTGGTTGAGGTGGTCAAGCTGGTCGATCTGTCGGAAAGTGCTCATATCGAGCGCGAACTGATGCTGGTCAAGGTGAAGGCCACTGGCGCCCAGCGTGCCGAGATCAAGCGCACCACCGATATTTTCCGTGGGCAGATCGTCGACGTCAGCGCCAGCGTGTACACCGTGCAATTGAGCGGCACAAGCGACAAGCTCGACAGCTTCATTCAGGCAATCGGCACAGCATCCATTCTGGAAACCGTGCGCAGCGGTGTCACCGGCATTGCCCGTGGCGACAAAGTGCTGAGCATCTAACTCTACAAAATTAGCGAATGGCCTGAACAAGGCCGAGATAACAGGGGTATTTCATGAAAGTTTCCTACGACAAAGACTGCGATCTCTCGATCATCCAGGGCAAGAAAGTTGCCATCATCGGTTACGGCTCCCAAGGCCACGCTCAGGCGTGCAACCTGAAGGACTCCGGTGTGGATGTCACCGTCGGTCTGCGTAAAGGTTCGGCTACCGTGGCCAAGGCCGAAGCCCACGGCCTGAAAGTTGCTGACGTCGCTACCGCCGTCGCCGCTGCCGACCTGGTCATGATCCTGACCCCGGACGAATTCCAGGGCACTCTGTACAAGAACGAAATCGAGCCGAACATCAAGAAAGGCGCAACCCTGGCCTTCTCCCACGGCTTCTCGATCCATTACAACCAGGTCGTTCCGCGTGCAGACCTCGACGTGATCATGATCGCGCCGAAAGCACCGGGCCACACCGTTCGCTCCGAGTTCGTCAAAGGCGGTGGTATCCCTGACCTGATCGCTATCTACCAGGACGCTTCGGGCAACGCCAAGAACGTTGCGCTGTCCTACGCTGCTGGCGTTGGTGGCGGCCGTACCGGCATCATCGAAACCACCTTCAAGGACGAGACCGAAACCGACCTGTTCGGCGAGCAGGCCGTTCTGTGTGGCGGTACCGTTGAGCTGGTCAAAGCCGGTTTCGAAACCCTGGTCGAAGCTGGCTACGCGCCAGAAATGGCCTACTTCGAGTGCCTGCACGAGCTGAAGCTGATCGTTGACCTCATGTACGAAGGCGGCATCGCCAACATGAACTACTCGATCTCCAACAACGCTGAATACGGTGAGTACGTTACCGGTCCGGAAGTCATCAACGAAGAATCCCGCAAGGCCATGCGCAACGCTCTGAAGCGCATCCAGGACGGTGAGTACGCGAAGATGTTCATCTCCGAAGGTGCTACCAACTACCCATCGATGACCGCCAAGCGCCGCAACAACGCTGCTCACGGCATCGAAGTCATCGGCGAGCAACTGCGCTCGATGATGCCTTGGATCTCGGCGAACAAGATCGTCGACAAAACCAAGAACTGATTGGTTTTGATGCAATGAAAACGCGGCTTCGGCCGCGTTTTTTCATTTCGGGGGTCAGGTTCTGGTATAAGCTTTCCATCCGTTTGTCGGCGAACCCTCGCCGGGAATCTTTGTCGAAACTTTCCAAACCGTTGCAAGGTAATCTCAATGAGCGAACGTCCCGAAGAGCCAAACAAGGCCTCTGACGCCGAAAGCCTGCTACCGATCGATGAGCATGTCGAAGAAGGACATGACGCCGAAGGACGCAAAGTCCGCCACCGCGGCATCTATCTGCTGCCCAACCTGTTCACCACCGCGAACCTGTTCGCCGGTTTCTATTCGATCATCAACTCCATGAGCGCACAGAGCGCCCTGAGTGCGGGTGATCCACGGGAGGCGAGCAAGTATTTCGCCTTTGCTGCCATCGCCATTTTCGTTGCCATGGTGCTCGATGGTCTGGATGGTCGCGTTGCGCGCATGACCAACACCCAGAGCGCCTTTGGTGCCGAGTACGATTCCCTGTCCGATATGGTTGCTTTCGGTGTGGCGCCGGCGTTGCTGGCCTTCGGCTGGGCGCTGGGTGACATGGGCAAGGTCGGCTGGATGGTCGCCTTCATTTATGTCGCAGGTGCGGCGTTGCGCCTGGCACGTTTCAATACCCAGGTCGGCAAGGCTGACAAGCGCTACTTCATCGGCCTGGCGAGTCCGGCTGCGGCGGGTGTAGTGGCGGGTACCGTGTGGGCGTTCAGCGACTTCGGCATCCAGGGCTCGAAGCTGTCGTTCCTGGTAGCGTTGCTGGTGGCTGGTGCGGGCATGCTGATGGTCAGCAACATCAAGTACAACAGCTTCAAGGAGCTGGACCTGAAGGGCCGCGTGCCGTTCGTGGCGATCCTCGCCGTGGTCCTGGTGTTTGCCGTAGTCTTCAGCGATCCGCCGCGCATCCTGTTGCTGGTGTTCCTTGCCTATGCGGCGTCCGGTCCGGCGCAATATCTGTTGCGTATGCGTCGGCGGAAAAACGTCGAATAGGGCTGCAATATTTTCACGGCTCCGTAGTCTACTGCTGCATCTGTCCAGCGGTTCTGCGGAGTCATCATGCTGATCAAGTTCCCCCGGGCCTCCGACTGTTCCGAGTCGGAGGTCACGCCTGAGTCGCTTTATCTTTCTCGTCGCTCCCTGTTGGGTGTTTCCATGGCCGGTCTGGCTGTTGCCGGGCTGCCGGGTTGGGCGCATGCGGCCGAAGCTTCGCGTTATGCCGATGTGGAGGCGGGATCGCCGCCTGGCTGGTTCACCGAGAAACTGCCGGAGGTTCGCTGGCAGGCGGTGACAGTTCAAGGGGAGGCGATTACGCCATTCAAGGATGCGACCCACTACAACAACTTCTACGAGTTCGGTACCGACAAGAGGGATCCGGCGAAAAACGCCGGGAGTCTACCGACGTCGCCCTGGGCCGTGGTGATCGATGGCGAAGTGGGCAAGCCGGGGCGCTATGCACTGGAAGACTTCATGAAGCCTTACCAGTTGGAGGAGCGGATCTACCGTCTGCGCTGCGTGGAAGCGTGGTCGATGGTGATTCCATGGCTGGGCTTTCCGCTGTCGGCGCTGCTCAAGGCAGTCGAGCCGACGTCCAGGGCGAAGTACATTCGCTTCGAAACGCTGCAGGATCCCAAGCATATGCCCGGGCAGCGTTCGGGTTTCGCCCTGATCGACTGGCCTTATATAGAAGGGTTGCGCCTGGATGAGGCGATGAACCCGCTGGCGATTCTTGCCGTGGGCATGTATGGCCGTGAGCTGCCGAACCAGAACGGCGCGCCGCTGCGTCTCGTGGTGCCGTGGAAGTATGGTTTCAAGAGCGTGAAGTCGATCGTGCGGATCAGTCTCGTCAGTGAGCAGCCGCAAACCACTTGGGAGAAGATCGCCCCGGACGAATATGGCTTCTATGCCAACGTCAATCCGACGGTGGATCACCCGCGCTGGACCCAGGCGCGGGAGCGGCGTCTGCCGAGTGGACTGTTCAGTCCCAATGTGCGCGAGACGCAGATGTTCAATGGCTATGCCGATGAGGTGGCCTCGTTGTATACCGGTCTCGATCTGCGGAAGAACTATTGATGCGTTATCCGCTGTTTCGCCTGTGCATCTTTATCCTGGCGGCGGTCTGGCCGTTGTTCTGGTTGTACCAGGCCTGGATCTTTGCGTTGGGGCCCGACCCAGGCAAGGTGCTGGTCGATCGCCTAGGGCTGGGCGGGCTGATCTTCCTGCTGATCACGCTGAGCATGACGCCGCTGCAGCGCATGACGGGATGGGCCGGTTGGATCGTGCTCCGGCGCCAGTTGGGGTTGTGGTGCTTTGCTTATATAGCCTTGCACATGAGTGCCTACCTCTTCTTTATCCTCGGGCTCGATTGGGGGCAGCTCACGGTCGAGTTGCGCAAGCGTCCCTACATTATCGTCGGGGTTCTGGGTTTCCTCGGATTGCTCGCCCTTGCAGTTACCTCCAATCGATACAGTCAGCGCAGGCTCGGTGTGCGCTGGAAGCGTCTGCACAAGCTGGTCTACGTGATTCTTGGGCTGGGCCTGTTGCACTTTCTCTGGATCGTTCGCGCGGACCTGAAGGAGTGGAGTGTCTATGCCGTGATTGGCGTGGTTCTGTTACTTATGCGCGTACCCGCTGTACTCCAGCGTTTGCCGCGCTTTTCAGGGAGGAAAACCGGTTCGGTAACAAAAGTTTAAATAAGTGCTTGACGCCCCATTTAATCTCTCTATAATTCGCCCCACTTCCGGCGCAGTCGGAACGGAAAACTCCTTGAAACTCAATGAGTTAGATGTTCCAGGTAGTATCGGAAGTGCTTCGGTCTCCTCCGAAAGCGGTTGAAAAAGGC
>DQAA01000276.1 GCA_003523465.1 Pseudomonas sp. | reverse complement strand
GTTGCGTGGACGCACCGATTGCCCGTAAAGGTCGGCAATCAGCACCACATAGCCCTTCTCCGCCACCGCACGGGCGATGCGCTCGGCACCTTCGCTGATACCCATCCAGTTCGGTGCCATGACCAGCGCCGGCTGTTCCCGGGCGCCATGGGTGTAGACCAGGCGGCTTTCATAGGCGTGACCGCCGAGGTGGTAGACCAGCGATTCGATCGTCACATTGCTCATCGATTTCTCCTTGCACCATGAAAAAAGCCCGCCGAAGCGGGCTTTCCTGCATCACATCAAGCTGACAGCTCGACCAGCAGCTTGTTCAGCCGGCGCACGTACGCGGCCGGGTCTTTCAGGCTGTCGCCGGCAGCCAGCGCAGCCTGGTCGAAGAGGATGTGCGAGAAGTCGGCGAAACGGTCTTCGCTCTGCTCGTGATCCAGCTTCTCGATCAGCGGGTGGCTCGGGTTGAATTCGAAGATCGGCTTGGAGTCCGGCACTTTCTGCCCGCTGGCTTCGAGGATCTGGCGCATTTGCAGGCCGAGGTCCTGTTCGCCGATGGCGAGGATCGCCGGCGAGTCGGTCAGGCGGTGCGAGACACGCACTTCGCTGACGCTGTCGCCCAGCGCGGCCTTGAGGCGCTCGACCAGCCCTTCCTTGTCCTTGGCGACTTCTTCCTGGGCCTTCTTGTCCTCTTCGGAGTCCAGCTTGCCGAGGTCCAGGTCACCACGGGCGACGTCGACGAAGTGCTTGCCGTCGAATTCGCTGAGGTAGCTCATCAGCCACTCGTCGATACGGTCGGTCAGCAGCAGCACTTCGATGCCTTTCTTGCGGAAGACCTCCAGGTGCGGGCTGTTCTTGACCTGGGCGTAGGACTCGCCGGTGAGGAAGTAGATCTTGTCCTGGCCTTCCTTGGCGCGAGCCAGGTAGTCGGCCAGGGAGACGTTCTGCTCGCCGCCCTCTTCGTGGGTCGAGGCGAAGCGCAGCAGGCCGGCGATCTTCTCCTTGTTGGCGAAGTCTTCCGCCGGGCCTTCCTTGAGGACCTGGCCGAAGTTCTTCCAGAACGACTTGTATTGCTCGGGTTCGTTCTTCGCCAGCTTCTCCAGCATGTCCAGCACGCGCTTGGTCAGCGCCGACTTCATCGAGTCGATGATCGGGTCTTTCTGCAGGATTTCGCGGGAGACGTTCAGCGACAGGTCGTTGGAGTCGACCACGCCCTTGATGAAACGCAGGTACAGCGGCAGGAAGGATTCCGCCTGGTCCATGATGAACACACGCTGCACGTACAGCTTCAGGCCGCGTGGCGCTTCACGCTGGTACAGGTCGAACGGCGCGCGGGCCGGGACGAACAGCAGCGAGTTGTACTCCAGCTTGCCTTCGACCTTGTTGTGGCTCCAGGCCAGCGGGTTTTCGAAGTCGTGACCGATGTGCTTGTAGAACTCCTGGTATTCCTCGTCCTTGATCTCGGTACGCGGACGGGTCCACAGGGCGCTGGCGCGGTTGACGGTTTCCCATTCCTGGGCCGGCTTCTCTTCGCCTTCGGCCGCTTCGGCTTCTTTCGGCAGCTCGATCGGCAGGGCGATATGGTCGGAGTATTTCTTGATGACGTTGCGCAGGCGCCAGCCGTCGGCGAACTCGCTTTCGTCTTTCTTCAGATGCAGGACGATACGGGTGCCGCGCTCGGCCTTGTCGATGGTGGCGACGTCGAAGTCGCCCTCGCCTTTCGACGACCAGTGCACGCCCTCGGCAGCCGGCAGGCCGGCACGACGGCTGAACACGTCAACCTGGTCGGCAACGATGAACGCGGAATAGAAGCCCACGCCGAACTGGCCGATCAGGTGCGAGTCCTTCTTCTGGTCGCCGGTGAGGTTCTTCATGAAGTCGGCGGTGCCGGACTTGGCGATGGTACCGAGGTGCGCGATGACGTCATCGCGGCTCATGCCGATGCCGTTGTCTTCGAGGGTGACGGTGTTGGCGTCCTTGTCGAAGCTGACACGGATCTTCAGCTCGGAGCCACCTTCGAGCAGCTCAGGCTTGGCCAGGGCTTCGAAACGCAGCTTGTCGACAGCGTCGGAGGCGTTGGAAATCAGCTCGCGAAGGAAGATTTCCTTGTTCGAGTACAGCGAGTGGATCATGAGGTGCAGCAGTTGCTTCACCTCGGTCTGGAAGCCCAGGGTTTCTTTTTGAGTATCCACACTCATGGTCTTCAAAACTCCGATCTGATGGCATTNNCGCCAGTCGCAGCGGGATGAACAGCAGATGGGGCCGTGGCGGGCTATTTCAAGGGCGGGGCGAGTTCTTTGATCTTGAAATGGGCACGGGCGGTGGCGATCGGCTCGTTGACATCGCCCTGCCAGGCGGTGATCGCCACGTTGGTCACCCGCCGGCCCTGGCGCCAGAGCTGGCAGCGAGCCCAGGTGTCGCGAAAGTGCCCGGCGCGCAGGTAGTCGATGGAGAAGTCGATGATCTTGGGGATGCTCGCGCTCTCGCTATAGATAAGCAGGTACAGCGCCGCCGACAGTTCCATGAAGCCGGCGATGACACCGCCATGGATCGCCGGCAGCAAGGGATTGCCGATGTTGTCGGGGTTGGCCGGCAGGCAGAACAGCAGGTCGTCGCCGTCGCGGCTGCACTGGATGCCGATCAGCCCGGCATAGGGAATCAGTTGCAGCAAGGCCGTGTAGTCGCCGCGACTGTGCGCCTCGCGCAATTGCTGGTGGATGTCCGCCGGGATCATTGCGCCTCTCCTTTGAGCGTGCGGGCGAAGTTGATGCCGCCCTTGATGTCCTTGCCCAGGCGCATGTAGGTGCCGACCACCTGGGCGATGGGTTGCTCAGGGTCGTCCTGATACGCCGTGCCACGGATGAAGATCACTTCGCGGCTGACCCGGTAGCAATGGGCGTGGCCGTAGAGGTCCTTGTCGGCAACGCCGGGGCTCATGTAGTCGATGCGCAGGTCGAGGGTCGGGCAGACCTCGAACTCCGGCAGCGCACAGAGCGTGGCCATGCCCAGGGCAGTGTCCATCAGCGTGGTGATGGCGCCGCCATGAACGGCTCCGGTCTGCGGGTTGCCGACGATCGAGAGGGAATAAGGCAAGCGCAGGATAATGCCCTCCTCTTCCGCGCGATGAACTTGCATGTTCAATACCTGGCAATGACGCAGCGCGGATAGAAAACGTCCGGCGCGTTGCAGCAACGACGATTCATTCATCCCGAGATTTCTCCGTAATTGCACGGACCTGCACAGGACCAGAAAAAAGTCCATATGGATCCACAACTTATATATGTTCAAGATGTGCGGAACTTAAATCCAGAGGGGCAACTCAAAGGATTCAAGTAACGTTATTCCACAAGGAGAAACACCCCATGCGTAAACCTTTTGCTTATGCCGTCATGATCGCCGCCGCCCTGGGTCTCGCTGCTTGCGACAAAGCCGGCGAAAACAAGGCTCAGGATGCTCAACAACATGCCGAGCAAGCCCAGCAGAAGATGGACGAAGCTCAGGATAAAGTGAACGAGGCCGCCAAGGAAAACGCCGAAGCTGCCAAAGACTCCGCTGAAGCTCAACAGAAAGCCGCTGAAGAAGCTGCCAAGGAGTCCGCTCCGGCACCGACGGCTCCAGCTACTCCGGCAGAACCTGCCAAGCAGTAAGTCTTGCTGGAATAAAAAAACCCGACTCAGGTCGGGTTTTTTATTTGNNAGTTCAATCCAATTGCCGCCGGGTAATTAACCACCCATATGAATGACTCTCACGACGCCTCCTTGCCCGTCTCCTGCGGCAAGGACTCGGTGGGTGTGTAGACCATCACATCCAGCACATCGGAATGGAATTCCCGTCGGTACAAAACCAGCACCACTCCCGCACTCATCGCCATGAATGCCCAAGGACTGATAAACCAGCTGAGCATGGCCATACCGAAATAGTAAGAGCGCAAACCGAAGTTGAACTGGTTCGCCGCGAGGGAAATCACTCGCGCCGCACGGGTGGCAAAGGCCTTGCGCTCCTGCTCGCTGACCTGGCGTTCACCGATCATCGGCGCCGATCCCACCAGTACTGCCGCGAAGTTGTATTGGCGCATGCACCAACTGAAGGTGAAGAACGCATAGACGAAGACGATCGCCAGGCACAGCAGCTTGATCTCCGACATGCTCTGGGAGGCTTGTTGCACCAACGGCAGATCAGCCAGCAGCGACAGGGCGCGGTCGGAGGCACCGAGCACGGTCAGGATGCCGGCGAGGATGATCAGGGTGCTGGAGGCGAAGAACGAGGCATTTCGCTCAAGGTTGCCGATCACGCTCGCATCGGCGATACGGTTGTCCCGTAGCAGCATGCGGCGCATCCAGTCTTCACGGTACAGGTGCATCACGCTGGCAAGGCAGGCGGTATCGCGACCCTTCCAGGTGGCATAGCGGGTGTAGCCGCCCCAGCAGACGATGAACCAGAGGGCGGCCAGCAGGTTGGTCAGATTGCTCAGAATGAAGCTCATGGACGGTTCCGTTGGGCAGTGACGGGGTTTCGACGCCGAGGAACGGAAAAAGGCACGAAAAATATCGCCCCATAAACGAAAAAGCCCCGCCTTCTGGATAGAAGACGGGGCTTGGAGTATTGCCGTCGGCTGNNTGGCGCTATCGGCTTGTGGCCTCGCCTGCCAGCGGCGCTACTTAGGCGATCACTTCACGGGGCTTGCCGAGCAGGCGGTCACAGACCACTGCTACCACCAGGGTCGCGACACAAGGCACCAGCCAGGCCAGGCCCTGCTCGCTGAGCGGCAGGTGTTCGGCCCAGACCGGCAGCCAATGCGCCAACGCGGACCCTTTGATCGCATCGATGACACCGAAGATCAGCGACACCGCCATGACCGGGGCCATGATGCGGGTCTGGGAGTGCCACATGCCTTTGCAGAAGCTCAGGCCGACCAGGACGATGCACGGCGGATAGATAGCGGTCAGGACCGGCACCGAGAACATGATCAGCTTGGTCAGGCCGAGGTTGGACACCAGCAGCGAGAAACCAGCCAGGATCACTACCAGCGCACGGTAGGACAACGGCAGCAGGCGGCTGAAGTACTCGGCGCAGGCGCAGGTCAGGCCGACCGCGGTGACCAGGCAGGCCAGGGCGATCAGTACCGCCAGGAAACCACTGCCCAGGGAGCCGAAGGTGTGCTGCACATAGGCATGCAGCACGACCGCGCCATTGCCGGCGTTGGCGGCGATGTCATGGCTGCCGGCGCCGAGGCGGAACAGGCTGACATAGACCAGGGTCAGGCCGACACCGGCGATCAGGCCGGCAATCACCGCGTAACGGGTGATCAGCCGCGGCGACTCGACACCACGGGAGCGGATCGCGTTGACGATGACGATGCCGAACACCAGCGCGCCGAGGGTATCCATGGTCAGGTAGCCCTGGATGAAACCCTGGGAGAACGGCGCGGCCACATAGGCCGGCTGCGCTTCACCGATGGTCCCCGCTGGCAGGGCGAACGCGGCGATACCGAGCACGGCCAGGGCGATGATCTTCAGCGGCGCGAGGAAACGGCCGACGGTGTCGAGCAGCTTGCCCGGGTACATGGACACGGCCAGCACCACCAGGAAGTACACCAGGCTATAGATGAACAACGCGATCGGGCTTTCACCGGTCAGCGGTGCCACACCCACTTCGAAGGACACCGTCGCAGTCCGCGGGGTCGCGAACAGCGGCCCCACCGCCAGATAGGCGGCGGCAGCCAGCAGGCCACCGGCGATCTTGCCGATCGGGCTGCTCAGTTCGTCCATGCCGCCGCCGACCTTGGCCAG
>DQAA01000272.1 GCA_003523465.1 Pseudomonas sp. | reverse complement strand
CGAGGAACAGGCCGGCGGGAACCGATAACGCATGGAGGATCTGGCCTGCGCTGCCGGCGCTCAGAATCAGCATCAGCCAGCGGGAAAGGGAGGTGTGGGGGCGGTGTTTGGGGGTGGGGTCAGGCAAGGTCGAGAGTCTCCTGCGGGGCAATGACCGGCGGACTGGTGGTCGTCGGTGGAGAAATTATCGACTTGGGAAATCATCAAGTCTATTTTCTACTTTCGATCAATCCATAACTGAAATTCATGAATCATGGACCTTCGCGACCTCAAGTACTTCGCAACCATCGCCGAACTGGGCCATCTGGGGCGCGCGGCAGAAAAACTCAACCGCAGCCAGCCAGCCTTGAGCAAAAGCATCCAGCGTCTTGAAGAGTCGCTCGGCGCCCGCCTGTTCAAGCGCGACGGCCGACGCATCAAGCTGACCGATGTCGGCGAGCTGCTGCTGGCCCGTGGTCGGCAACTGCAGATGAGCATCGCCGAGACCGAACGCGAGATCCGCGATTTCGCCGGTGGCCTCACCGGCACGATCCGCCTGGGTTGTGCGGCGAGCATGGCGGAATACCTGTTGCCCCAGCTCACCGCCGCACTGCTGGAGCGCGCTCCGGACCTGCTGTTGAAGCTGTCGATCGCCCAGGACGATGTGCTCAGGGAATCACTGCGTTCCGATCGCCTGGACGTGATCATCTGTCCGCTGGTTGCGGATGAAGAGCACTTCGTCAGCTATCCCGTGCTCGAGGATGAAATGGTGGTGGTGGCCAGCGCCGAACATCCGCTGTTCGACGGGCCGGTGACGATAAGGGATCTGTGTCAGTACCGCTGGGTACTTGGCGCGCCAACCGTCAGTGCCAGGCGCTGGATCGACAATGTCTTCATCGAAAACCAGTTGCCGGTCCCGGTGGTGCAGGTGGAGACCAATACCATTTCCATGTTGCCGCGTCTGATCGCCCAGACCAGGCTGCTCAGCTTCGTCGCTCGCGAAATTCTTGAGCATGGGCAGGGGATGTCGCGCCTGAGGGAGGTGCCGCTGGCCCAGACGACCATGCTCCGCTCCATTGGTATTTCCCTGCCGGCGGGACGTTATATCCCGCCGGCAGCGAGCGCGTTGGTGGACTTGCTCAGGGAAAACGGGCTCAGGTTCTTTCGCCGGGAGTAGCGTGTGTACAGCCGTCTTCCCCTCGGCCGTCTCTCAATCATCAATCGTCAAACGGCCCGGCCTGGGTAAACGCCCCACCCTGCAAGCCTGCCCCCGGATCATTCGCCGCAGGCTGCATCTTCGCGCGGAACTGCTCCGAGCTGTCTTGCGGCTCGAACCCCNNATCGCGGTTGGCCGAAACCCCGTACACCACGGTATGCCCGACGTTCTCCGCCAGCAGCGCGCGTTCCACCAGATGGGCCAGGTCGGCATAGCTCAGCCAGGTCGAAAGCATGCGCAGGTTGCGCGGCTCGGGGAATGACGAGCCGATGCGCAGGCTCACGGTCTCGATGCCGTAGCGGTGGAAATAGAAGGTCGCCAGGTCTTCGCCGTAGGACTTGGACAGCCCGTAGTAGCAGTCCGGGCGGCGCGGGGAGTGGGCGTCGACGGTTTCGTCCTGCCTGTAGAACCCGGTGACATGGTTCGAGCTGGCGAAGATCACCCGCTTGATCCCCTGTTTGCGCGCTGCTTCATAGATATGGAAGGTGCCGCGGATGTTCGCCTCGAGAATCTCCTCGAAGGCGCGCTCGGTCGAGATCCCGCCCAGGTGCACGATGGCGTCGACGCCATCGGCCAGGGCCAGGACCCCGGCCTTGTCGGCGAGGTCGCAGGGGATCACTTCTTCATGGGCGCCGGCAGCGGGCGCCATGGCGCTGATAACGGAGACCCGGACGCTATCGGCATGGGCCAGCAGGGCCTCGCGCAGGATCTGCCCGAGGCCGCCGGCGGCGCCGGTCAGCAGCAGGCGATTGAAGGGTTTGGTGGTGGTCATGGCGGTTGCCTTTGCATCGGTGGAGAAGGTGACCGGGCAGCCGGCTGGCTGCCCGGAAGAGGGCGCTACATGAAGTTGTACTGGATCCCAAGACGCCAGCGGGCCTGGCGGTCGTCGGTGGTGGAGTTGACCTTGATGTCACCCACTTCCATGAACGGAGCCCACTGTTTGTTGAGCTTGTACTTGATGATCAGGTTCTGTTCGTAGTCGCTCTTCTTGTTGTCGTAGCGGATGTAGTCGGTATCGAAGTAGATGTACTGATACTCGAATGCCCACGGACCTTTCGGCGTATAGCCGAGCCAGCCTTCCAGACGGGTAGTGTTCTGGTTGTCCTTGGCGCGGTCGTCCTTGCTGCGGTCGACCTGGTCGCGGTCCAGGCTGCGGGCGTCCTGGCGTACGCGGGTGGCGACATACCAGGTATCGGAGATCTTGTAGGTGTACTTCAGGCCGAACTTGTAGGTAGTGGCGTCCTTGGAGCTGTCCATCTGGAACGCCGGAGTCAGCGTCGACCGGGGACTCAACTTGTAGTTGTAGTCCACCGTGAACTCATGGCCGTTGTTGACCATGTTGTCGTAGGCGACGTCTTCGCGATCGCCCGCTGTCTTGTATTTGATCTCGGCGGCGAAGCCCAGGCCGCTGTCCATCCGGTAGTTCATCTTGATCCGGTCCGAATGGATGCTGTCGTCTTCGGTGAAACCGTGGCGGTAGTTGATGCTGGCCGAGTCCGCGAAGGCGTGCAGGGACAGGCCGAGCGTGGCGGCGGCCACAAGGCTGTGCAGTGTGATGTTCATGCGATCTTCTTTTGTTTTTGTTGTTGAGGTCGGTATGAGGCAGGGGTCGGTATGGGTGCTGTGGGTAGGTAGCTCCGTGGCGGCAGGTGCAAAACAAGTTATCGGACAACCTCTGGGTTGTCTACGATTTCTTGAGATGTTGTCTGACGACAATTTTCGAAGGCTCTATTCCGCTTGTTTCGCCTGTATTCATTGAGGCTTAAGGAGGCTTTAAGGGGTTTTGGTGGGTGATTCTAGGTCGTCTGCAAAGATTTCAAAGGGGTGCTTTTCAAAAGTTGTATGATGACGTAGGATCCTGTCCAGAGCGTGACTCTCCCGCCGCCAAACCTAATAAAAAGGCCCAGACGTCCATGATCATCACCGCTGTAAACGTGCAGATTTTTTCCTACCCCACCCGTCGCGCCGTCGACAGCGCCGGCCATGCCCACCCGGGTGACGTGACCCAGGCCAGCATGGCCTTGCTGCGAATCCGGACCGAATGCGGCAACGAGGGCTATGCCCTGGGCGCACCCGAGCTGATC
>DQAA01000465.1:11675-12281 GCA_003523465.1 Pseudomonas sp. | reverse complement strand
CAGCGCGGACAGCATGCCGGCCCTGTTCACTCGCCTGCATCAGCGCCTGCCGTCCCTCGACAGCCTTGCCTGGCTGGACAACGACGGCCGCATCCTGCGCGACAGCCTCGACCAATCCCCCGACCAGGCCGCGATGAGCGACCTGCTGCGCCTGAATCACCAGCAAGACCATCATTTCAGCAATGCCGCGGGCAATGCCTTCGTCTACCTGCTGCTGCGCCAGGGCGACGATTCGACCAGCGGCTACTGGCTGCTGCGCTTCGAGCCGGCCTGGTACCAGCAACTGGCCGAACGCCTCGAACACGCCGCCCGCCCGCAATGGCAATTGGAAAACGGCCAGACGGCCGAAGTCATCAGCGACCACCTGGAAACCCGTCCGGCACCGTCGCCGAATACCGAAGAAGCCCCGCTGCAAAGCGTGATGCTGGCCTTCATCGATAACAGCGACTGGCAACTGCGTGGCTTCCACGACGCCGAACGCACCCGCCGCGAACTGCTCCCTGCCCTGGTCGGCAAGGCCATGCTCGGCGTGCTTTGCGCCCTGCTGCCGCTGCTCGCCCTGTTCAACATGCGCCGCCGCACCCAGATGCTGCAGGAAGGCCGGCG
>DQAA01000465.1:0-11645 GCA_003523465.1 Pseudomonas sp. | reverse complement strand
GTGCTCGATCTGTCGGGCCTCGACCCGATTCTCGATCGCCTGCGCCTGCGCAACCGCTTCGAGCTGGAGCAACGCCTGGAAGCCGACCCGGCGCTGCGCGATCTGCTGCTGCGCGAACTCAAGGTCACCGAGGTCAACCAGGTCGCCCTGCAGTTGCTCGGTGTCGACTGCAGCGAAGGCGCCTGGCGCCAGCTGATCGCAGGCCACGCCCTGGAAAACGGCGGGGTCGGCGTGCAACTGGTGGCGGCGCTGCTGGATCGCCAGGCCCGCCTGGAACTGGAAGTCCGCCTGCCCACCCATCACGGCCTGGACCAACACCTGTGGCTGATGGTGCGCTTCCCCGAGCAGCGCCGCGACTATAAGGCGGTGATCCTCAGCATCAGCGATATCACCAGCCGCAAGCGCGTCGAGCTGTCGCTGCTGGAGCGCGAAAGCTTCTGGTCCGACGTGGTCCGCACCGTGCCGGACCAGCTCTACGTGCAGGACGTGCAAAGCCTGCGGATGATCTTCAGCAACCGCCACCTCGGCCAGACCCTCGGCTATGAACGCCACGAACTGGCACGCATGGGCGAGTTCTTCTGGGAAATCCTCCTGCATCCGCAAGACGCCGAGCTGTACCGCGGCCTGCGCCAGCAGCAACGGGAAAGCGGCTATGTCGAGCAGTTGCATTGCCAGTTGCGCTTCCGGCATCACGACCAGCGCTGGCGCCGCTACGACATCCGCGAACAGGTCCTGACCCGCGATGGCGCCGGGCAGGTCACGCGGATCATCGGGGTGGCCAAGGACGTCACCGAGCAGCTCGAAGCCAGCGAGTCCCTGCGCGACAGCGAGCAGCGCTACCGCATGCTCGCCGAGAGCATCAGCGATGTGATCTTCTCCACCGACGACCAGCTCCAGCTCAACTACGTCAGCCCTTCGGTGCGCTCGGTGCTGGGCTATGACGTCGACTGGATCTTCAGCAACGGCTGGCAGTCGACCATCGCCAACCCGGCGCAACTGGCCGGGCTGTATACCCTGGTCGAACGGGTCAACCGCGCCCTCGGCGACGCCGCCCAACTGGCGGCGCTGCGCACCCAGGTGCCGACCCAGCTGTTCCTCTTCGACTGCCTCCGTGCCGATGGCCGCAAGATCCCCATCGAGCTGCGCCTGGTGCTGGTCTGGGACGAGCATGACCAGTTCGGCGGGATTCTCGGCGTCGGCCGCGACATCAGCCAGCAGCGCCGCGCGGAAAAAGACCTGCGCATGGCCGCGACGGTATTCGAACATTCCACCTCGGCGATCCTGATCACCGACCCGGCCGGCTATATCGTCCAGGCCAACGAGGCGTTCAGCCGGGTCAGCGGCTATGCCGTGCGCGATGTGCTCGACCAGGTGCCGAGCATGCTCACCGTCGATGGCCAGCAGGACTCGCACCTGCGCTACGTGCTCAAGCAACTGCACCAGCGCGGCACCTGGGAGGGCGAGGTCTGGCTCAAGCGCCGCAATGGCGAGCATTACCCGGCGTGGGTCGGCATCACCGCGGTGCTCGACGACGAAGGCGACCTGGCCAGCTACGTGTGCTTCTTCACCGATATCAGCGAGCGCAAGGCCAGCGAACAGCGCATCCATCGCCTGGCCTACTACGACGCCCTCACCCACCTGCCCAACCGCACGCTGTTCCAGGACCGCCTGCACACCGCCCTGCAACAGGCCGAGCGGCACAAGTCGTGGGTGGTGCTGATGTTCCTCGACCTCGACCGTTTCAAGCCGATCAACGACTCCCTCGGCCACGCGGCCGGCGACCGCATGCTCAAGGACATGGCCGAGCGCCTGCTGGACTGCGTCGATGACGACGACACCGTGGCGCGCATGGGCGGCGACGAGTTCACCCTGCTCCTGCAACCGCGGGCTACCCGCGAGATGGCGCTGAACCGCGCCATCCACGTCGCCGAACAGATCCTTGGCAGCCTGGTGCGACCGTTCGTCCTGGAAAACCGCGAGTTCTTCGTCACCGCCAGTATCGGCATCGCCCTCAGCCCGCAGGACGGCAGCGAGCTGAGCCAGTTGATGAAGAACGCCGACACCGCGATGTACCACGCCAAGGAGCGCGGCAAGAACAACTTCCAGTTCTACCAGGCGGACATGAACGCCAGCGCCCTCGAACGCCTGGAGCTGGAAAGCGACCTGCGCCATGCGCTGGAGCAGAACGAGTTCATCCTTTATTACCAGCCGCAGTTCAGCGGCGACGGCAAGCGCCTGACCGGCGCCGAGGCGTTGCTGCGCTGGCGTCATCCGCAGCGCGGGCTGGTGCCGCCGGGCGAGTTCATTCCGGTGATGGAAGAGCTGGGCCTGGTGGTCGATGTCGGCGACTGGGTCATCGCCGAAGCCTGTCGCCAGCTCAATGCCTGGCACCAGGCCAAGGTACGGGTGCCCAAGGTGTCGGTGAACATCTCGGCGCGGCAGTTCTCCGATGGCCAGCTGGGCAATCGCATTGCCGCCATCCTCAAGGACACCGGCCTGCCGCCGGCGTGCCTGGAGCTGGAACTGACCGAAAGTATCCTGATGCGCGAAGTCCACGAGGCCATGCAGATCCTCGACAGCCTGAAGAACCTCGGCCTGAGCATCGCGGTCGACGACTTCGGCACGGGCTATTCGTCGCTCAACTACCTCAAGCAGTTCCCCATCGACGTGCTGAAGATCGACCGCACCTTCGTCGACGGCCTGCCCGAAGGCGAACAGGACGCGCAGATCGCCCGGGCGATCATCGCCATGGCCCACAGCCTCAACCTCGCGGTGATCGCCGAGGGCGTGGAAACCCACGAACAGCTGGAATTCCTCCGGGAGCACGGCTGTGACGAGGTGCAGGGGTATCTGTTCGGCCGACCGATGCCGGCCAACCAGTTCGAAGCGCAATTCAGCAACGAAACGCTGTTCATGCTCGAGTAGGACGGGATTCGGGGCGCATGAATCCCATTTGTCCGTCAGATGATCCCCTTTCATATGCCAGACAAAAGTCTATGGGGTAGAATGCCGGCCTATTTCAGCCCGATCCTATGAGGACCGCCATGTTCAGCCGTGATTTGACCATTGCCAAGTACGACGCCGAGCTCTTCGAAGCCATGCAGCAGGAAGCCCAGCGCCAGGAAGAGCATATCGAGCTGATCGCTTCGGAAAACTACACCAGCCCAGCCGTGATGGAAGCCCAGGGCTCGGTCCTGACCAACAAGTACGCTGAAGGCTACCCAGGCAAGCGTTACTACGGTGGTTGCGAGTACGTCGACGTGGTCGAGCAACTGGCCATCGACCGCGCCAAGGAACTGTTCGGCGCCGACTACGCCAACGTCCAGCCACACGCGGGTTCCCAAGCCAACGCCGCGGTCTACCTGGCCCTGCTGTCGGCCGGCGACACCATCCTCGGCATGAGCCTGGCCCACGGCGGCCACCTGACCCACGGCGCTTCCGTGAGCTCGTCGGGCAAGCTGTACAACGCTGTTCAATACGGTATCGACGGCAACGGCCTGATCGACTACGACGAAGTCGAGCGCCTGGCGGTCGAGCACAAGCCGAAGATGATCGTTGCCGGTTTCTCGGCTTACTCGCAGGTTCTGGACTTCGCCCGCTTCCGCGAAATCGCCGACAAGGTTGGCGCCTACCTGTTCGTCGACATGGCTCACGTGGCCGGTCTGGTTGCCGCTGGCGTGTACCCGAACCCGGTTCCGTTCGCTGACGTCGTCACCACCACCACCCACAAGACCCTGCGTGGTCCACGTGGCGGCCTGATCCTGGCTCGCGCCAACGCCGACATCGAGAAGAAGCTGAACTCCGCCGTCTTCCCTGGCGCCCAGGGTGGCCCGCTGGAGCACGTGATCGCCGCCAAGGCCATCTGCTTCAAGGAAGCGCTGCAGCCTGAGTTCAAGGCTTACCAGCAGCAGGTCGTGAAAAACGCCCAGGCCATGGCCGGCGTGTTCATCGAGCGTGGTTTCGACGTGGTTTCCGGTGGTACCCAGAACCACCTGTTCCTGCTCTCGCTGATCAAGCAGGAGATCTCCGGTAAAGACGCCGACGCCGCCCTGGGTCGCGCCTTCATCACCGTGAACAAGAACTCCGTGCCGAACGACCCGCGTTCCCCGTTCGTCACCTCCGGCCTGCGCTTCGGCACTCCGGCAGTGACCACTCGCGGCTTCAAGGAAGCAGAGTGCAAGGAACTGGCTGGCTGGATCTGCGACATCCTGGCTGACCTGAACAACGAAGCGGTGATCGACGCCGTTCGCGAGAAAGTCAAAGCCATCTGCAAGAAGCTGCCTGTCTACGGCAACTGATTCAGGGCTGGAATGAAAAAACCGATGCCGGGTGACTGGCATCGGTTTTTTTGTGGCGGAAAGATCGCCACCGACCACTGTGGGAGCTTGCACCGCCGAACCTTGTGGGAGCTGGCTTGCCAGCGATGGGGCCGGGCCGGGCAATGATGTTGTCAGATCAGGCCAAATCGCTGGCAAGCCAGCTCCCACAGGGCCCGCAGTGTTCTTTGGATCAGTGCACCAACGCCTCGAACCCCGCCCGGATCTTCTCTTCCGGCAACTGATCGGCAATGAACACCATCACGCTTTCCCTCGCCTCGCCCTCGGCCCATTCGGTATCCCAGTCGAAGCCATACAGCTTCAGCACGCCCTGGAACACCAGGCGTCGATCCTCCCCGGCGATATTCAGCACGCCCTTGTAACGCAGCAACTGCTTGCCATGCTCCTCCAGCAGCTCGTTCATGAACTCGCTGAGCCGGTCGATATCCAGCGGCGTTTCAGTGCGCAGCACGAGGCTGGAAATCCGGTCCGGCGTGCTCGTCGCCAGCACCGGTCGCAAGCTCATCCCGCCGCCGAGGTCGGCATTCAGGTTGAATCCGCGCACATCCAGCAATTCGGCCAGGTCGATCTGCCCGTGCTCCACCACCCGCACCGGGGCACGACGGTTGATGCGTCCAAGCCGCGCGGTCAGAGTCTCGGCCGTGGCGTCGTCCACCAGGTCGGTCTTGCTCAACAACAGGCGATCGGCAAACCCTACCTGGGCCTGGGCGATGGCCTGGGTCAGGTGCAGGTCGGCATGGGCGGCATCCACCAGGGTGATGATGCCGTCGAGGATGTAGCGATCACGCAGCTCTTCATCGATGAAGAAGGTCTGCGCCACCGGTGCCGGATCGGCCAGGCCGGTGCATTCGATCACCAGGCGGTCGAAGGCGATCTCACCGCTGTCGAGACGCTCCATCAGCAGGAACAACGCCTTGGTCAGGTCGGTGTGGATACTGCAGCAGACGCAGCCGTTGGCCAGGGTCATGACCTCGACCGGCGCGTCGCCGAGCAGTTGGGTGTCGATGCCGGCATCGCTGAATTCGTTTTCGATGACGGCGATTTTCAGGCCGTGCTCGGCCTTGAGGATGTGGCGCAGCAAGGTGGTCTTGCCGGCACCAAGGAAACCGCTGAGCACGGTCACGGGAATGGGGGAATGCACGCAAATTCTCCTGACGCTGAAAATGACTGTGGGAGCCCGGTGCCCCGGGCTCCCACAGATGTCTTGCTACCAGCCGAAGCTCAACAGCACTTCGGTCCACCCTTGCCACCGTAGCGGGCTTCCTGGCGTTCGCGGAAGAACGCCTCGTAGCTCATCACCGGTTTGTCCGGGTGCTTCTTCTGCATGTGCTCGACGTAGTTGTCGTAGTCGGGCATGCCGACCATCAGGCGGGCTGCCTGCCCCAGGTACTTACCCAGTCGACCCAGATCGTTGAACATCACTGCATTCCTCTATCAAGCGTCCGGCTGGGCCTGGAACGGAGTTTCCTTGTCGGTGCGCTCTTTCTTGCCGAGGGCGGCGTAGCCGACCTTGAGGGCGAAGAACAGCACACTGAAGACCACCACCAGGAACAGTATGGTCAGGGTTGCGTTGGTGTAGGCGTTGAAGATCACGTGCTGCATCTGCCCGATGTCCTTGGCCGGAGCCAGGACCTGGCCGGCGTCCAGCGCGGTGCTGTACTTCTTGGCCAGGGCCAGGAAGCCGACGGCCGGGTTCGGGTCGAACAGCTTGATCAGGCCCGCCGTGGTGGTGCAGATCAGCAGCCATACGGCCGGCACCAGGGTGACCCACATGTACTGCTGGCGCTTCATCTTGATCAGCACCACGGTACCCAGCATCAGGGCGATACCGGCGAGCATCTGGTTGGAGATGCCGAACAGCGGCCACAGGGTGTTGATGCCACCCAGCGGATCGATCACGCCCTGGTACAGCAGGTAGCCCCAGAGTGCTACGCAGCCGGCGGTGGCGAGCAGGTTGGCGCCCCACGATTCGGTGCGTTTCAGCGCCGGGACGAAGCTGCCCAGCAGGTCCTGGAGCATGAAACGACCGGCACGGGTACCGGCGTCCACTGCGGTGAGGATGAACAGCGCCTCGAAGAGAATCGCGAAGTGGTACCAGAAGGCCATGGTGTTTTCACCCGGCAGCACCTGGTGAAGGATCTGCGCGATACCCACCGCCAGGGTCGGCGCACCACCGGCACGGGCCAGGATGGTGTGCTCGCCGATGTCGCGGGCGGTGGCTTCCAGCTGTTCAGGCGTGATGGCGAAGCCCCAACTGCTGACCGTCTGCGCCACCGACACCACGTCGGCACCGACCACGGCGGCCGGGCTGTTCATGGCGAAGTAGACGCCCGGCTCGATCACCGAAGCGGCGACCATGGCCATGATGGCGACGAAGGATTCCATCAGCATGCCGCCGTAGCCGATGTAACGGGCGTTGACCTCGTTGTCCAGCAGCTTGGGCGTGGTCCCCGAGGAGATCAGCGCGTGGAAGCCGGACACCGCGCCACAGGCGATGGTGATGAACAGGAACGGGAACAGGGTGCCTTTCCAGACCGGACCGGTGCCGTCGGTGAACTGGGTCAGCGCCGGCATTTTCAGCTCGGGGGCGATGATCAGGATGCCGATGGCCAGACCGACGATGGTGCCGATCTTGAGGAAGGTGGAAAGGTAGTCACGCGGCGCCAGTACCAGCCAGACCGGCAGCACGGCGGCGACGAAACCGTAGCCCACCAGCATCCAGGTGATCTGCACGCCGGTGAAGGTGAACGCCGGGCCCCAGACCGGATCCGCAGCGATCTGGCCCCCCAGCCAGATCGACAGCAGCAGCAGGACCACGCCGATGATGGAGATCTCACCGATGCGGCCCGGGCGGATGTAGCGCATATAGATGCCCATGAACATCGCGATCGGGATGGTCGCCATCACGGTGAACATGCCCCACGGACTTTCCGCCAGGGCTTTCACCACGATCAGCGCCAGCACCGCGAGGATGATGATCATGATCAGGAAGCAGCCGAACAGGGCGATGGTCCCCGGAATCCGGCCCATCTCCTCGCGCACCATGTCGCCCAGGGAGCGACCGTTGCGGCGAGTGGAGAGGAACAGGACCATGAAGTCCTGGACCGCACCAGCCAGGACCACACCGGCAATCAGCCAGAGCGTGCCGGGCAGGTAGCCCATCTGCGCGGCGAGTACCGGTCCGACCAGCGGGCCGGCGCCGGCGATGGCAGCGAAGTGGTGACCGAAGAGGATGTGCTTGTTGGTCGGGACATAGTCCAGGCCATCGTTGTTGAGCACCGCCGGGGTGGCCCGGCGTGGATCGAGTTGCATCACCTTGGTGGCGATGAACAGGCTGTAGTAACGGTACGCAACCAGGTAGAGCGCCACCGAGGCGACGACAATCCACAAGGCATTGATGGCTTCGCCACGCCGCAGGGCAACCACCCCGAGCGCACAGGCCCCTAGTACTGCCAGCACCAGCCAGGGGATATGGCGGGCCAGGCTATTATTGTTGTTCATGGTTCGCTTCCAGCTAATGGATTAAAAGGTAAGCGTTTCGAGTCTAGCGACACTGGCCGGAAAGGCCAGCCCCAACGTTGGTCTAGAGCCCTTGGAGCCCATCGCCACTATCGGAGATTGCGCCCCTTGGCAGACGCTGGCAAGCGCTGGGCTATAGTTGCTGAGTCCACCCGCGGAGGGCCGAGCATGAGCGAGCAGAACGAACGTCGACGCTTCAAACGCATTGCCTTCGATGCCCCCACCGAATTGATCCAGGGCGAGCGGCGCTGGTCGGTGGAGCTGATCGATATCTCCCTCAAGGGCCTGCTGGTCGAATGCCCCGCCATCTGGGATGCCGACGGCGAACAACTGTTCGATGCCGCCATCCGCCTGAGCCCGGATGCGGTGGTGCAGATGCAGGTGCAACTGCGCCACGTCGAGGACGCCCAGCTGGGCTTCATCTGCCTGCACATCGACATGACCTCGATGGAGCATTTGCGCCGCCTTATAGAGCTCAACCTGGCCGATCGCACCGAACTGGAGCGCGAGTTCCACGAATTGATCGAAGTTTAAGATCTTTTAGCGTCCTACCCTTTTCGCCCCGCCTCCTTTTCCTGTCCACCTAGACAGCTTATTTAGCGCTGTACACGGTTTTTAATAGACCGTGATACAGCGCTTTTGCCTTTCTGGAACGATTACTGCAACCGGGATCAGGCCAAATCAATGGCCTTACTGTTTCTGCGTCAATCAATAAATTGTATACAATTTTGCTGGCAATCATCACCAGCAGGTGTCTACAGTAGCGCCACAACAATAAATACCGAGATCCTGCTCCCATGAATACGTCCTCACCAAGCACGTCTTCCACCGCGCCTCGTCCGGAAGACGAAAACCTCGGCCTGGGTGCCAACGTCGCTTATGGTCTGCAACACGTTCTGACGATGTATGGCGGTATCGTTGCGGTGCCGCTGATCCTTGGCCAGGCTGCCGGCCTGGGTCCTGCCGAAATCGGCCTGCTGATTGCCGCGTCGCTGTTCGCCGGTGGTCTGGCCACGCTCCTGCAAACCCTCGGGCTGCCGTTCTTCGGTTGCCAGTTGCCGCTGGTCCAGGGCGTGTCGTTCGCCGGTGTCGCGACCATGGGTGCGATCCTCTCCACCGAAGGCGGTGGCGGTCTGCCGGGAGTGCTCGGTGCGGTAATGGCCGCGTCGTTCCTGGGCTTCCTGATCACGCCGATCTTCTCGCGCATCACCAAGTACTTCCCGCCCCTGGTGACCGGTATCGTCATCACCACCATCGGCCTGACCCTGATGCCGGTCGCGGCCCGCTGGGTGATGGGCGGCAACAGCAAGTCGCCGGAATTCGGCAGCATGGAGAACATCGGCCTGGCGGCCCTGACCTTCGCCTTCGTGCTGGCCCTGAGCAAGCTCGGCAGTGCCTCGATCTCGCGCCTGTCGATCCTCCTGGCGATGGTCATCGGTACCCTGATCGCCTGGTCGCTGGGCATGGCCGACTTCAGCAAGGTGCTGGAAGGCCCGCTGGTAGCGATGCCATCGCCGTTCCACTTCGGCATGCCGACCTTCCACATCGCCGCGATCCTGTCGATGTGCATCGTGATCATCGTGACCCTTGTGGAAACCTCGGCGGACATCCTTGCCGTCGGTGAAATCATCGACACCAAGGTCGACTCCCGCCGCCTCGGCGACGGCCTGCGCGCCGACATGGCATCGAGCATCCTCGCGCCGATCTTCGGTTCCTTCACCCAGAGCGCCTTCGCCCAGAACGTCGGCCTGGTGGCCGTGACCGGCGTGAAGAGCCGCTACGTGGTGGCGACCGGTGGCGTGATCCTGGTGATCCTCGGCCTGCTGCCGATCATGGGCCGGGTGATTGCCGCGGTACCGACCTCGGTACTCGGTGGTGCGGGCATCGTGCTGTTCGGCACCGTGGCAGCGAGCGGTATCCGCACCCTGTCCAAGGTCGAATACAAGAACAACATGAATCTGATCATCGTCGCCGCCTCCCTGGGCTTCGGCATGATCCCGATCGCTGCACCGAACTTCTACGATCACTTCCCGAACTGGTTCGAAACCATCTTCCACTCGGGCATCAGCTCGGCGGCGATCATGGCGATTTCCCTGAACCTGCTGTTCAACCACTTCAAGACGGGCAACTCCGACCAGCAGTCGGTGTTCGCTGCCGGTTACGAGCGCACCGTCGTCTACTCCGATATCTCCGCCCTGCGTGACGGCGACTACTTCAAGGACGGCAAGCTGTTCGATGCCGAAGGGAAGGAAATCCCGATGGTGGCCGAAGGAGAACATGCCGGGACACCGCAACGACGATCAGCCGTCGCGGAACACTGATAACACGGCAGTCCACAAGGGCCGGTGCGCGAGCACCGGCCCTTTTTCGTTGGTGGCTGCTGCGGTCGATGCAGAAATCCGACACGCTGACATAGCAATTTGATGGCGCTGTTCTATCGTCAACCGGCCGTACGGATTTCCCTCACAAGGACCAAGGAGAACGTGGACATGACCTTTGTACGCAAGGATTTGTGGAAGCTCGGCAAGAAGTGGAACGACACCCTGTTCTGGTACGCCAAGGGCGTCCAGGAATTGCAGAAGCGCCCCATCAGCGACCCCACCAGCTGGCGCTTTCTTGCCGCCATCCACGGTTTCAAGGCCGAGCTGTGGATAAACGCCGGCTACTACACACCGGGTGAGAAACTGCCGCCGGCGTCGGTCCAGGAGCTGTACTGGAAGCGTTGCCAGCACCGCACCTGGTTCTTCCTGCCGTGGCACCGTCCGTACCTGCTGTCGTTCGAGCAGATCGTCCGCGCGGCGGTCGTCAAGCAGGGCGGACCGGCGGACTGGGCACTGCCCTACTGGGATTACGACGATTTCGAGGAACGTCCCGAGACCCTCGAACTGCCCGCGGAATTCCATGAAAAGACCCTGCCCGACGGCACCGCCAACCCCTTGGCCCTGCCGCCGGAATTGCGTTATGGCACCAACCACAAAGGCCAGGTCAAGCTCCTGCCCGCGCAACTCGATTTCGCCAAGGCCGCCAACGAAATCCCCTACAAGGGCGCCGCCAAGGGTAACGCCGGTTTCGGCGGCCAGGACCCCGTGACCACCCCCGCCGAGGACCTGGTCTTCGGCCTGCTGGAGAGCAGCCCGCACAACCAGGTGCATAACATGGTCGGCGGCGACAACGACCTATCGGGCGCTGCCTATCGCGAGGGCCTGATGGCCGATACGCGTACCGCCGGCCTCGATCCGGTGTTCTGGCTGCACCACGCCAATATCGACCGGCTCTGGCAGATCTGGCTCAACCGCGACCCGCGCCACCAAAACCCGACCGAAGCGGACTTCGTCGATGGCCCGCCCAAGGACAGCCCGTTCGTCTTCCCCGACGAGCACGGCGATAGCCATTTCTGGAAAGTCGGCGAAACCCTCGACCTGAAAAAGCTGGGCTACACCTATGAAAGCTTCCACGACCCTGTGCCGAAAACCGAGTCGACGCCCAAGCATGTCGTCGCCCTCGCCGCCTTCGCCGCCAAGGCAGCGGTGGCCGCAGTGAAAGAACCCGTGGTCGAACTGATCGGAGCCAACAGCAGCAGCATCAAGCTGCTGGGCCGCAAGAACGCCAGCCAGGTGCGCCTGGACAAACCGGGCGTGGCCAAGGTGGCCAAGAGTCTCGCCGCCAAGGGCTTGGTCGCGAAAAACCTCGCGGCGCCGGAACACGAACGGGTGTTCCTCAACCTGGAAAATATCCGCGGCCAGCGCAACAACGTGTTCATCGAGGTCTACGTCGGCCTGCCCGCCGGCG
>DQAA01000375.1 GCA_003523465.1 Pseudomonas sp. | reverse complement strand
GCCGGCCTCGGCGAAACGGCGGGCGCAGGCTTCGCCGAAGCCGGAAGTGGCACCGGTGATGAATACGGTGGAAGTCATGGGGTATCTCCTTGGATCACGGCAAGAGGACGGCAGGCCCTGAAGAATGCCCGGCCAGTGGCCATGCGGCAAGCCGTTGATGGTCCTGTACAAAAAACGATCAATCGGCGCAAAGCCTTGCGGCAGAAGGCCTGGANNGCTATGCGCACCTTATCCACAGGCCCTTCCACACAGATTGGGGGCAACTGTATAACGCTGCTGACGGGCCCGGGAGCATTTAATCCACAGGCTGGCTCGTCAGTTTCACTTGACTGTACCGTCAGGTTCCGCCCTCTGCCCCGTTATCGTGCACTGGGGAAAACTGCACTGATGGCGCAACGCCTGTAACGCCGCGGGCCAGCGCCGTCTTTCCAAGGCTTGTTCACAGAGTTATCCACAGCCTTTCAGGCAAGTTTCAATGCAGTTTCATAACGCAATCAGGAACTTGACAAACACTGCGCAAGGGTCTTGCAAAGTTGCTGATCAAAAAATGAACACACCCTTGCAAGCCACGGAACACAAGGCCTCCAGCCAGCTACTACCAAGTTACCCACAGTCAGTTCCACATGAACCGTGGACAACTTCAAATACATTGAAAACAACTGCTTAGCGCAAAGTTATGGCGTATAGCCATCAACTTCGGCAGGGGCTTTTCCACATTCCGTGTGGACAACCTCCAGAACGAAAAAAACCGCTTGCCGGTCAGGGCAAGCGGTCTCGGGAATTCATCCACAGCGGTCACTGCACCTTGCGATTGGTGTCCTCCAGCCGACGCTGCAATTCGCCGATCTGCCGGGTCTGCTCCTCGACCGTGCGGCGCAGGTCCTGGATGTCGCTGGCGTTCTGGTTGAGGGTGTCGCGCATCTTCTTCAGGTCGGCCACGCTGACCCCGGAGTCGTGCAGGGTGTGGCTCATGCCGGATTCGCGGTGGATCGCGGCAAGGTTGTCGGAAGACGAGGCGGAAGAATCGATCTGGACCTTGGCCGCTTCCTCGGCCTGCGCCGCCAGGCTGCCGAACAGCAGGCCGCAGGCGAGAATCGCAGGGGTGAACAGAGGGCGTCGGGACATCGTGAGGGCTCCTTGTCAGGTCAAAAGGCTACATCGGTACGACTGAGGCCTTTCCCGCAGAGTTCCCGCCCACGAAAAAGCCGCCTGCTCGGGGATGAGCCAGGCGGCCTTGTGGATAACACTCAGCGACGCTTGAGATCGTCGACGGTGCGCTTGAGGTCTTCCATCGTGCGTTTTTGATCCGACACGGTCCGCTGCAAGTCTTCCAGGGTCCGCTTCTGGTTATCCACAGTACGCTTTTGCTCTTCGCCGGCGCGTTTGAGGTCGCTGATTTCCCGCTCCTGGCTCTTGACCGTCTTGGCCAGCTCTTCGAGGTCGGAAATGTTGAAGCCGGACTCGCGCAGTTCGTACTGGTCCGCCGTGGAACGGCGTGCCGCAACGATTGGGTCGGAGGAGAATTTGGAGGAGTTGAACTGGACGGTTTCGGCGGCTGAGGCCGGGAGCGACAGGGCAGCGAGAAGCACAGAGCCGGCAACCATTGCCGAGCTGAACGCGAAGCGTTGGAACATCACCTGGATTCCTTGTGAAGTGCCGATATGGCACATCGCCATGATCGCATTTTCCAGGACAAGTTCCGCGCTTGAAAACGGGGCCGCGAGGCGACCCCGGAACCCCTCAGTGCCCGCCAAGATAGGCGTTGCGCACCTCCTCGTTGACCAGCAATTCCTGCCCCGTGCCGCTCAGGCGGATCTGCCCGTTGACCATCACGTAGGCCCGGTCCGACAGCTTCAGCGCGTGGTTGGCGTTCTGCTCGACGAGGAAGATGGTCATGCCGCTCTTCGCCAGCTCGCGCAGGGTGGAAAAGATCTGCTTGACCACGATCGGCGCCAGCCCCAGCGAAGGCTCGTCCAGCAACAG
Source organism: Pseudomonas sp. (assembly GCA_003523465.1). Classification (GTDB taxonomy): domain Bacteria; phylum Pseudomonadota; class Gammaproteobacteria; order Pseudomonadales; family Pseudomonadaceae; genus Aquipseudomonas. The sequence continues at coordinate 8,396 of DQAA01000375.1, read as the reverse complement.
CAACCTGGGCCGGCTCATCAGCGCGCGGGCAATGGCGAGCATCTGCTGCTCACCACCGGACATGGTCATGGCCCGCTGGTTGCGCCGCTCCTTGAGCCGCGGGAACAGCTCGTACATGCGCTGCATGTCTTCGTCGGCATGTTTGTCGCCGATGGGGATGGTGCCCATCATCAGGTTTTCCTCGACGGTCATGTCGGGGAACACCCGCCGCCCTTCCGGCGACTGGGCGATGCCGTTGGAGGCGATGTAGTGCGAGGACTTGTGGGTGATGTCGGTGCCGCGATAGACGATCTTGCCGCCCGCCGCCCGCGGCTGGCCGAAGATCGACATCAGCAGGGTCGACTTGCCGGCACCGTTGGAGCCGATCAGGCTGACCGTCTCGCCTTCGTTGATGTGCATCGAGACTTTCTTCAGGGCCTGGATCGGTCCGTAGAACACGTCCAGGTCCTGCAGTTCGAGAATGGGTGCGCTCATACCAGCTCCTCTTCGTCAGCACCCAGGTAGGCGGCGATCACGGTCGGGTTGTTGCGGATGTCCTGCGGCTTGCCTTCGGCGATCACGTTGCCGTGGTCGAGCACGACGATATGGTCGGAAATGCTCATGACCATGCCCATGTCGTGTTCGATCAGCACCACGGTGATGTCGTGCTCGTCACGCAGCACGCGGATCATCCCGCTCAGGGCTTCGGTCTCCTGCGGGTTGAGGCCGGCGGCGGGTTCGTCGAGGCAGATGATCTTCGGCCGCGTGCACATGGCCCGGGCGATTTCCAGGCGGCGCTGCTGGCCGTAGGAAAGCTCGCCGGCGAGGCGGTTGGCGCAGTCCACCAGGTCCACCACTTCCAGCCAGTAGAACGCGTGGTCAAGGGCGTCGCTTTCCGCCTTACGGTAGGCCTTGGTGTTGAGCACGCCGGCCAGCAGGTTGCGGTTGACCCACATGTGCTGGGCCACCAGGAGGTTTTCCACCACCGACATTTCCCGGAACAGACGAATGTTCTGGAACGTCCTGGCCAGGCCCGCGCGGTTGACCAGGTGGGTGCCGCCGAACATCTTGTAGCGCACACGGGTCAGGAAGCGGCTGGGCGAGACGAAGTCGCCGAGCTGGAAACGCTCGCCGAGCAACTGGATCACGTTGGTGTGCGAGCCGCGCACGTTGAGTTCGATCTTGCCGCCGCTGGCCTTGTAGAAGCCGGTCAGGCAGTTGAACACGGTGGTCTTGCCCGCACCGTTGGGGCCGATCAGGGCGAAGATCTCGTTGCGCTTGACCTTGAGGCTGACATCGCTCAGCGCCTTGATCCCGCCGAACTGCATCATCAGGTTATCGACCGAGAGGATTACGTCGTCGCTCATGGCGCCACTCCTTTACGCGGGACCACACCGGCGCGGCTGATGCGGATCAGCCCGCGCGGTCGCCAGATCATCATCAGCACCATCAGCACGCCGAACAGCAGCACGCGGTATTCGGAGAAGCTGCGCAACAGTTCCGGGGCCACGGTCAGGACGAACGCGGCGATCACCACGCCGACCGTCGAACCCATGCCGCCCAGCACCACGATGGCGAGGATCAGCGCCGACTCGAAGAAGGTGAACGACGACGGGTTGACGAAGCCCTGGTAGCTGGCGAAGAACACGCCGGCCAGACCTGCGGTGGACGCGCCGAGGGTGAAGGCCGAGAGCTTGACCAGCACATGGTTGAGGCCCATGGACCGGCAGGCGATCTCGTCTTCGCGCAAGGCCTCCCAGGCGCGACCCACTGGCATGCGGGTCAGGCGGTGCTTGATGTAGAGCACGGCCAGGACGACGAGGAAGAGGACGATGTAGATGAAGATGAACTTGAGGTTCGGGTTGTATGCGATGCCGAAGAATTCATGGATCGGTACCCCGCCGTCTTTCGCCCGGCGCCCGAACTCCAGGCCGAGGAAGGTGGGCGACGGTACCGGCATGCCGTTCGGGCCGCCGGTGAAGGACAGCCAGTTGTTCAGCACCAGCCGGATGATTTCCCCGAAGCCCAGGGTCACGATCGCCAGGTAGTCACCGTGCATGCGCAACACCGGGAAGCCCAATATGCACCCCGCCAGCGCCGCAGCGATGGCCGCCAGCGGCAGCACGCTCCAGAAGCCCAGGCCGAGGTACTGGTAGCCCAGGGCCAGGCCGTAGGCGCCGATGGCGTAGAAGGCCACGTAGCCGAGGTCGAGCAGGCCGGCCAGGCCGACCACGATGTTCAACCCGAGGCCCAGCAGCACGTAGATCAGGCCGAGGATGACCACGGTCAGCAGGTACTTGTTGGCGAAGATCGGGAAGACGATGGCGATGACGATCAGCGCCGGGATGATGTAGCGCAGGCGCGACTTGTAGTCCGGCGCCAGCACATGCACCCCCGAGCCGCCGCTTTCGAAGCCGTGGGCCATGCGCTTGCCGGCGTCGGTCTGCAGGAACAGGCTGATGAGCAGGCGACCGAGCATCACCCCGCCCACCAGCCAGGCGACGCGGCTCGGTTCGGCGTTGAAGCTGTAGCCGTCGAGCACCACGCCCACCACCGGACCGAAGACGATCAGGGCCAGGAAGCCGGCGAGAATGGTGTCCAGCAAGGTGCGTTTGATATCGAAACCGGAAGAAGCTGTTTTGGCAGAGGACATGTTCACACCTTGGCCACGAGCGGACGACCCAACAGGCCTTGGGGACGGAAGATCAGGATCAGCACCAGCAGCGAGAAGCTGAACACGTCCTTGTAGTCGGAGTTGACCAGGCCGGCGAACAGCGATTCCGAGATGCCCAGCACGATACCGCCCAGCATGGCCCCCGGCAGGGAACCGATGCCGCCGAGTACCGCGGCGGTGAACGCCTTGATGCCGATGATGAAGCCGGCATAGAAGTCGAAGGTGCCGTAGTTCATGGTGATCAGCACCCCGGCCAGGGCTGCCATCACCGCGCCGATGACGAACACGTAGGAGATCACCCGGTCGGTGTTGATCCCCAGGATCGAGGCCATCTTGCGGTCCTGCTGGGTGGCGCGGCACATGCGGCCGAGCTTGGTGTACTTGATCACGTAGGTGAGCAGGGCCATGCCGGCGAATGCGGCGATGAGGATGAAGATCTTGGTGTAGGTCAGTTGCACGAAGCCGGTGCCGACCTCGAAGCGCCAGGCACCTTCAAGCAGGGTCGGTACGCCTTGCTGGCGGGCGCCCTGGCTGATTTGCGCGTAGTTCTGCAGGATCAGGGAAATACCGATGGCGCTGATCAGCGGCGCCAGGCGGGTGGAGTTGCGCAGGGGCTTGTAGGCGATGCGTTCGATGGTGAAGCCGTAGACCCCGGTGACGACGATGGTGAACAACAGGGTTCCCAGCATCAGCAGCGGAAAGGACTCGATACCGAAATAAGCCAGCAATGCCAGGCTGATTGCCGCCAGGTAAGCGGAAATCATATACACCTCGCCGTGCGCGAAGTTGATCATGCCGATGATGCCGTAGACCATTGTGTAGCCGATGGCGATCAGACCATAGACGGACCCGAGGGTCAGTCCATTGATCAGTTGCTGCAGGAAAATTCCATCCATAACGCAATCTCACGTATTTGAGATTGCACAAGCGCCGACTACGGCGAGCCCTGGACTAGCAGCCCTCGCAGCGCAGGTTTGTGCAGATCTACGAGAAAAGACAGGTACGGCGCTGAACCGGGCAACGGCCCGGGCGTTGTCAGCCCGGACCGGATGCCATTGTTATTTTTGTTTTTCCAGCTGGTGGTATTTGCCGTTGGCGTCCCACTGGTAGACCACGTAGTCGGACACGGTCAGGTCGCCCTTGCTGTCCCACTTCTTCTCGCCCATCACGGTTTTAACCGGGTTGGCCTTGAGCCACTTGGAGGCGTCCTCGCCCTTGTTCGACTTGGCGCCTTCGAAGCCGGCGGCCAGGGCCTGGATCGAGGCGTAGGCGTACAGGGTGTAGCCTTCCGGCTCGGTGCCGCCCTTGCGGAACTGCTCCACGACGTCCTTGCTGTCCGGCAGCAGGCGCGGGTCGGCGCCGAAGGTCATGTACACGCCGTTGGTGTATTGCGCGCCGCCGGCGGTGGCGACCAGTTCGTCGGTGACGATGCCGTCGTCGGACATGAACGCCACGTCTTTCAGACCCTGCTCACGCAGTTGGCGGACCAGCGGACCGGCTTCCGGGTGCAGGCCACCGAAGTAGACGACGTCGGCACCGGCGGCGCGGATCTTGGTGACCACGGCGCTGAAGTCCTTCTCGCCGCGGGTCAGGCCTTCGTACAGCACCGGCGTCACGCCGCGCTTGGTCAGCTGTGCCTTGGTGGCGTCCGCCAGGCCCTGGCCGTAGGTGTCCTTGTCGTGCAGGACCACGACCTTCTTGCCCTTGAGCACATCGACGATGTAGTCGCCGGCGACGATGCCCTGCTGGTCGTCGCGGCCGCACATGCGGAACATCGCGCCCAGGCCGCGCTCGGTGACCTGCGGGTTGGTCGAGCCAGGGGTGATGGCGATCACGCCGGCTTCGTCATAGACCTCGGAGGCGGGGATGGTCGAAGAGGAGCAGAAGTGACCGACCACGCCGGCGACCTTGTCCTGGTCCACCAGGCGGTTGGCCACGGCCACGGCCTGCTTGGGTTCGCAAGCGTCATCGCCCTTGACCAGGACGATCTTCTCGCCGTTGACGCCGCCCTTGGCGTTGATCGCGTCGGCTGCGGCCTGGGCACCTTTCATGTACTGCTCGCCGAAGGCTGCGTTGGCGCCGGTCATGGGACCTGCGACACCAATCTTCAGATCGGCCTGGACATACGAAGAAACGCCCAGCGCCGTGGCTACGGCAAGGGCAAGAAAGCCTTTCTTGTAAAACGTCTGCGACATGTGTGGTGCTCCTGATGTTTTTTTGATTGGCACGACTGTTCAGCGAATCAGACTTAAGCAACTTGTTTCAGCCTTTTGCTCAGAGCAAGGGCCGTGCCATCGGTTTTTTATTCGAAAAAAACTCGCACCACGGTTTTCCGGCATGGCGTTTCGGGCTTTCTTTACGGGTCGTGCAACCGCTTGCCAGACACAAAGAGCCACCTTACGGAAAAGTAAGGCGCAACCCATGCATGCCATCATTGCAACCTCGGTGCGTGTTTACGTGCAACCGCCCTGTAACAGCCTGCGTAACGGAACTGCACATCCGTGGTGCGCGACTGCTACAGCAAGCACCATAAGAGGCTAGACCGCCCCGGGAAAAACGCCGCTATCGGTAGTCGGCTACCGAACCAGCCGCGAATCCGCGCCACACACGGCGCATGACACTGGCACAATGGACAGCCTTGATGGCACCTGCCGGAACTGGAGCGAACTATGAGCGAAAGCGCCTTTGCTGACCGCATCGTGCAAAGCCTGCTGGACACCGATTTCTACAAGCTGACGATGATGCAGGCGGTGTTGCACAACTACCCCAACGTCGATGTCGAGTGGGAGTTCCGCTGCCGCAATGGCGAAGACCTGCGCCCCTATCTGGAGCAGATCCGTGCCCAGATCGAGCACCTCAGCGACTTGAGCATCAGCGACGAGCAACTCGGCTTCCTTGAACAGATCAGCTTCATGAAGCCTGATTTCCTGCGCTTCCTCGGCCTTTTCCGCTTCAACCTGCGCTACCTCAAGATGGGCATCGAGAACGACCAGTTCTACCTGCGCATCAAGGGCCCGTGGCTGCACGTGATCCTCTTCGAAGTACCGCTGCTGGCGATCATCAGCGAAGTCCGCAACCGCAACCGTTATCCACAGATGCGCCTGGACCAGGCCCGGGAACAGCTGCTGCGCAAGTTCGACTGGTTGCGAGCCAATGCCAGCGACGACGAGCTGGCGGAACTGCAGGTTGCCGACTTCGGTACCCGTCGGCGCTTTTCCTACGGCGTCCAGGAAGAAGTGGTGAAGGTGCTGAACAGCGACTTCCCGGCACGCTTCGTCGGTACCAGCAACGTGCATCTGGCATGGAAACTGGATATCAAGCCGTTGGGCACCATGGCCCATGAGTGGATCATGGCCCACCAGCAACTCGGGCCGCGGCTGATCGACAGCCAGATCGCCGCCCTCGACTGCTGGGTTCGCGAGTACCGCGGCCTGCTCGGCATCGCCCTGACCGACTGCATCACCATGGACGCCTTCCTGCGTGATTTCGATCTGTACTTCGCCAAGCTGTTCGACGGCCTGCGCCACGACTCCGGGGACCCGGTGCTCTGGGCGGAAAAGGCCATCGCCCACTACCGCAAGCTCGGGATCGACCCGATGACCAAGACCCTGGTGTTTTCCGACGGCCTGAACCTGACCCGCTCCCTGGAAATCTTCCGCGCACTGCGTGGGCGGATAAACGTCAGCTTCGGCATCGGCACCAACCTGACCTGCGACATCCCGGGCGTAGCGCCGATGAGCATCGTGCTCAAGATGACCGACTGCAACGGCCAGCCCGTGGCGAAGATTTCCGACGAGGCGGCCAAGACCCAGTGCCGCGACGCCAATTTCGTCTCTTACCTGCGTCACGTTTTCCAAGTTCCCAGCGAGGAGTAACCCATGCAAGCCGTCCAGCGAGAGATCGCGCAACAGCTCAAGGTCCAGCCACCGTTCGCCGACCGCGCCGCACTCGACGCCGAAGTCACCCGGCGCGTCGCCTTTATCCAGCAGTGCCTGAACAATGCCGGGCTGAAAGTCCTGGTCCTGGGGATCAGCGGCGGCGTCGATTCGCTCACCGCCGCCCTGCTCGCCCAGCGCGCGGTCAATGAACTGCGCCAGCAGACCGGCGACCAGGCCTACCGTTTCATCGCCGTGCGCCTGCCGTACCACGTGCAGCACGACGAGCACGACGCCCAGGCCTGCATCGACTTCATCAAGCCCGATGAACTGCACACGGTGAACATCGCCCCGGCGGTGCGCGCCCTGGCCACCGAGGTCAAGGCCCTGGAAGGCGGCAAGCCGGCCATGGTGGATTTCGTCGTCGGCAACACCAAGGCGCGGATGCGCATGGTGGCCCAGTACACCATCGCCGGTGCCCGTGGCGGCCTGGTGATCGGCACCGACCATGCCGCCGAGGCGGTGATGGGCTTCTTTACCAAGTTCGGTGATGGCTCCTGCGACCTGGCGCCACTGAGTGGCCTGGTGAAAAACCAGGTGCGCTCCATCGCACGCAGCTTTGGCGCGCCGGAGTCACTGGTGGAGAAGGTGCCGACAGCAGACCTGGAAGACCTCGAGCCGGGCAAGCCGGACGAAGCGTCCCATGGCGTGACCTACGCGCAGATCGACGCCTTCCTGCACGGCGAACCGGTGAGCGAGGAAGCGTTCGCGATCATCAAGCGGACGTATGAGAAGACGCAGCACAAGCGCGAGATGCCGTTCGCGCCTTGAAGAGCGACACGGTCAATGTGGGAGCGGGTTTACCCGCGATGAGGCCGGTGAATTCACTGACGCATCGCGGGTGAACCCGCTCCNNGCTCCCACAGGGTTCAGCGGTGTCTGTTCTTACTTCAGGACAACAGCGCCCTTCATCATGGCGATATGGCCAGGGAAGGTGCAGAAGAATTGATAGCTTTCACCAGCGGCCAGCTTCGACACATCGAAGGTCACCGAGCTGGTTTCGCCCGCGCCGATCAGCTGGGTGTGGGCGATGATGCGAGCATCGCTTTCGTCCAGGTAACCACCTTCGATCTTCTTGGCCATGCCGCCGGTGGCGATGGCTTGCGCGTCGGCAGTCTTGCTGATCACCAGGTTGTGGCCCATGACGTTCTTCGGCAGGTTGCCGGAGTGGGTCAGCTCGACGGTGAACTGCTTGCAGCTCTTGTCGATGGCGATTTCCTTGGTGTTGTAGGACATCTGGTCGGTGGAGTCGACGGTGACCTTGCAATCAGCGGCCATTACCTGGGCACTGGCGATGGTCAGCAGGGACACGGCAACGAACTTGGCAAACATTGTGAATCTCCATGGCAGGTTTTTTATTGGGATCAGACTGCCTGATCCAGGGTCCCGCACTGCTGATATGGGTCAAGCGCGCGGGTCTTAAGTCAGACAGTGAAATTCTTCTATGGTGTCCATCAAGACAATCAACGGGCGTCATCATGCCTTCATGACGGACGATGCGACAACCTCTCATTTAGGAGTAGTCCGACATGTCCCTCAGCAATTTCATGCAAAGTCTGCTGGCCGCGTACGCCTGCGGCGCCGCCGGTAGTGCGTGCGAGTTCAGTCGCCCGGAGTAATACGCAAGTCTTGGAAGTGTTGCCCCATGACCGTACCCTGTGGCCATTTTCGACCCGGAGGAAGTCATGTCTCTACGTTCCGTGTGTGTTTTCTGTGGCGCCAGTACCGGGGCCAGCCCCGTTTACCGTGAAGCGGCCGTAGCCCTCGGCCAGGCCATCGCCAAGCGCGGCCTGACCCTGGTCTATGGC
>DQAA01000080.1 GCA_003523465.1 Pseudomonas sp. | reverse complement strand
CCGCCCACGCGATGATCGGCGCCTCGCCCTGCTACATCGACGCACCGCCCTACATCGGCGGCTTCTCGGCTGCAGAGATCCACTCCTTGCTCGATACCCTCGATGACAACTACCTGGGCTGGTCCAGCAGCATGGCGCCGGTGCTGATGGGCGCGCCGGGGCAACCGGCCCTCGGCGAAGAGCTGACCAACAGCTTTCGCCGCACCGATGCGCAGATTGCCCGGCATTTCGCCCGGGTCATCTTTCTTTCCGACCACCGCCAGGACATTGCCGGCCTGCCGACCCCGGCCCTCATCGTGCAATGTGGCGACGACCCGGTAGTGCCGGTTGCCGTGGGCGAATACCTGCACCGCGTGCTCCCCCACAGCCAGTTGAGCCTGATCGACAATATCGGCCACTACCCGCAGATGAGCGCCCCGAGTGCGTGTTCCGCGGTAATGGATGCCTTCTTCGCCCGGTGTGACCTTGACCATGAATGACACGCTGCTGCTTTGTCCCGAATCGCTGTTCGAGGAAGCGCCCTGCGGGCTGGTGCTCATGGCCGAGGATGGCACCCTGCTGCGCTGCAACCAGACGTTCTGCAACTGGCTGGGGTATGACCAGGCGAGCCTGGACGAGCGTCCTTTCGCCCAGTTGCTGACCGCAGGCGCACGCCTGTTCCAGCGCACCCATTGGGTACCGTTGATGAAGATGCAGGGGTCGGTGGCCGAGGTAAAACTCGAGTTGCTGCACCGCGAGGGGCATGTCATTTCCATGCTGCTCAACGGCGCAAGACGTGAAACCGCCGAGGGCGTTCACTACCGGCTGGCGCTGTTCGGCACCACGGAGCGTGACCGCTACGAACGCGCCGTGCTTGCCGCGCGGCAACGGGCCGAAGAGCTGCTGGCGCAAAAGATCAGCGCCGAAACCGCCCTGCAACAGGCCAAGGCCGAACTCGCCGAAGCCTATGAAAGTACCCAGCGCCGGGCCCTCTTCGCCGAACGCATGGTCGCCATCGCCAGCCACGACCTGAAAAACCCGATGACCGCAATCAAGATGGCCACCCAGCTGCTGGAACAGGATGCCCGCAGCGACAAGGAACAGCGCTTGCTCAGCAGCATCGGCCAATCCGCCGAACGCGCGCAGCGGATGATCGTCGACCTGCTGGACTTCGCCTCGGTCAGGATCGGCCAGGGCATCAGCATCCGGCGCCAGCCCATCGACCTGGCCCAGGCGGTGGAGCAAAGCGTGGCTGAACTGCGGGTGGCCTTCGGCACTGCCGCTATCCGTCACCTCACCCGTGGTCGTGGCGAGTTGGCCGTGGACCCGGACCGCCTGCAGCAGATGATCGGCAACCTGGTGGCGAACAGCGTGGCCTACGGCGACCCGCACTTCCCGATCACCCTGACCACCGACCTGACGGAGCATGGCGCGAGCATCACTGTTCACAACCATGGCGCGGGCATCGCCGACGAGTTGCTGCCGACGCTGTTCGAACCGATGGTCCGCGCCAGCGAGCAGCAGGACGCGCTGCGCTCGGTGGGATTGGGGTTGTTTATCGTCCGGCAGATTGCCGAGGCCCATGGCGGGAGGATTTCGGTGACGTCGAACCCGGTTTACGGGACCAAGTTCACGATTCATTTGCCAGACGGCGCGAACATCACTCCCGCCTGAGCTCACGAAACGCACTCGGTTCCCAGACTCGCATCGCCACCAGTAACCTACTGGACGATGAAGGGGAGCTTCATCGCTGGCAAGCCAGCCACAGTGACCGCGCCGTGCCCGAAATCGATGGCNNCCTGTGGGAGCTGGCTTGTCGGACCGCCGAACCGCAGCGATTGCGGTGGTGAACCCACTATTGCCATCGCGGTTGAACCCGCTCCCACAGGGTCGAGCACAATAAAACCAGGTCCTTCAGTTAGCCCGATCGAGGCCTTGCCACGACGTGACCGCTTCCGGACGACGCACTGTCGCCACCGCTCTGCTCACTTGCTGCGGCGCGAGCTTCGCCTGCACCTCCACCGCCGCCGCCAGCACCTTCTTCGCCCAGCTCTTGTCTTTCGGGCAGATCACCACCACGCGGAAGCCGTGATCGTCGCCTTCCAGGCGCACGCCCTCGGAATCATCGACGTGCAGGTCGATATCGAACGCAGGGGGGAATTTCGAAGGCATCTTCTCGAACGCATGCTCGGTCAGTGCATGGTTGTGCCGGTCGCTGTTGACCACGCCATCGACACGAATGCCATAGAGCATCAACCAGCGGCGGATATAGGAAGGGGTACGACCGGAAGAGGTGTAGATCCAGATGCTGCAGCCCTGGCGGCGCAGATCGCGGATCAGGGAGCGGGTGCCGCTGCGCAGGGGCTCGCCGAGCCAGCGGTGGATGAATTCGGGCAGCTTGCTGTCTTCGGCAGGGCTGTGATGGGGCAAACAGGCGAGCGTGTCGTCGATGTCGAACGAGATACGGATGCGCGGTCGGTTCATGGCGTGCCCGATGGCCTGCCATGCCCTTCTCCCGCTGGCCTGCGTTCGCTCGAGCATTCGGTACCTGGCCATCATTGATTCTCCTGATAAATCGGCATGCGGGGAGCGCTCAGAAAGAATTTCCTGGGATCCGGTGCTTTAGCTTCAAGAAAAGCGGCGTACTTTTTCTTGATCTTGGGCAATTCATACAGTGCCTTGACGCCATGCTTGGCAGAGTTGCGTATGACCGAGGACGGGTTGAAGTAGCCCTCGGCGTTGTCCAGCGACAGCACGAAGGGCGGCAGCCCGGCGCGCATCAACAGGTAGCTGACGATCAGCGAGCCCGTGCGGTTGTTGCCCTCGATGAACAGCTGCGGCTTGCTGAGGATCCGGACATACACGCCAGCCGCCCGTTTCCACACCGAATCGCTGCGGTAGGTGCAGTACCAGTTGTAGAGATCCTTGATACCGCCTTCGACGTTGTTGAAGAAGTGCTCTTCGGTCGCTTCGAGGTGCTGGGCAAACTCCCGACGGCGTATCGGGTCGCTGCCGCACAGCACGGTGGCGTTGATCTCCAGCATCAGGTCCAGTTGCCGCAGATCGAACAGATCGACACCACGGGCGACATAGTCGTCAATCAGCGCATAGCCTTCAAGCACATTCTGCAAAACCTCGTCGGTGAACGGATCACGCGGTTCGAGGAAATGCCGGCTCAGCTCGGCGAAGTGACCTTGCACCTCGCGCAGGGCCTGTTCGACCGCTGACAGATTTAGACGACGCGTCTCACGCATGGGCAATCCCGATAAAAGCTGTACAGACGATAAAGCGACCCACCGCCGGCAGACCTTGGGTCTGCGGCGGTGAGTCGCCTGTGAAGTACGGCGTGACTCAGCTGAACTTGCCGCTGATGTAGTCATCCGTCAGTTGTTCGCGCGGGTTCTGGAAGATCTGCGCCGTCGGGCCCATCTCGACCAGGTAACCGGTACGGGTGCCTTGCGAGATATCGACCGAGAAGAACGCGGTGGTGTCAGCCACACGGATCGCCTGCTGCATGTTGTGGGTCACCAGGGCGATGGTGTAGTCCTTCTTCAGTTCGACCATCAGCTCTTCGACGCGGCGGGTAGCGATCGGGTCGAGTGCCGAGCATGGCTCGTCGAGCAGCAGGACTTCCGGCTCGGTGGCGATGGCACGGGCGATGCACAGGCGCTGCTGCTGGCCGCCGGACAGCGACAGGCC
>DQAA01000570.1 GCA_003523465.1 Pseudomonas sp. | reverse complement strand
CGATGCGGTCCGGCTGTTTCGCGCTGGACACCGCGGCGTTGCCGCAGGCCAGGGCCAGGCCGGCACCGACACCGGCGACACAGCGCACCGCTGCGAGCAGATAAAGGTCGCCGACATTGGCACTGACGAGGTTGGCGGCAATCGCCAGCAAGGTACCGGCGATCGCCAGGGTACGCCGTGGCGCACGGCCCATGAATGGTGCCACCAGCAAGGACGCCAGCATGGTGAAGCCGAACTCGGCGGACATCAGCAGCCCGGCCTGGGCTTCGTTGAGTTGCAGGTCGTGGATGATCGCGCTGATCAGGAACGGCAAGGCCCACAGGCCAAGCAGGCCGACACCGTAGGCCGATGCGGCGGCGGAGAACACCAGGCTCCAGCTTTCGGGCAGGAAGTTACGTATTGTTTTCATTATGGTTTTCCCGGGTTTGCACGCAAAAAAGCGCGCCATTATTGGCGCGCCCGTGTTTTTTTACTGCTGACTTTCGTCGACTGGCGTGCCGTCGTCGTATTGCGACAGCCAGCTCACCATGGCGTCGCGGTAGCGGGTGAAGCCCTTGTAGTCCACCAGTTCCTGGTCCAGGTCACGGATCACCCGGTGCATGCGCTTGNNCAGGTAGGTGCGCACGGGGAAGAGCACGGCGTTGCTGCGCGGCAGGCGATGCAGCGGTTGCAGCTCGATGCGCAGGTTGACCAGCTCGCCGGCGTTTTCCGCGGTCACCGTGGTGCGATCCGGGGCCCAGTCCGGCAGGGTTTCGGCGGAGGTTTCCAGGCGCGGGTTGACGGTGATCGACCAGTTGGTGCGACGTACCGGATGCCCCGGACGCAGGCGCAACAGGAACTTCAGCGCGCGCTGGAGAATGCCCATTTCATGCAGCTTGGGCACCGGGCCGTGGAACTCCATGAAGCTCNNCCAAGGTTGAAACGCAGCGAGTAGTCGGCGCGCTGGGTGGCCATGCCGGCGCCCATCACCAGGGTGTCGTCGCGCTCTTCGAGGAGGATGAACTCGCCCTGGGCCTGGCGGGTGATGTACTCCATCGGGTCCATCGGCAAGGTGCTGGCGTCGCCGAAGGTAAAGGTGTCGTCCAGTTGCAGCGGGCGGTTGATCCAGCGCCATTGGGTGCCATTCTTTTCCAGGCTGAAATGCTCGGGGAAGTCGCGGGAATAGGACTCCATCAGCAGTTCGAGCAGGTCCCACTGGGCTTCCATCATGTGCGGCAGGGCGGCGTAGTGCACGCCGGGCTGGCTTTCGAGGATCTGCGCACGGTGATGACATTCGGAGATGTAGTGCTCGTCGATATCGAACTGGCCGCGCAGTGCACCCTCGCCGAAGGGCACATGGGGCTCGACGTTCATCGAGTACATGTACTGGTCTTCCGGGTAGGGGAAGGGCAGGCGCAGCACCGCGTCGCGGCTGTTGCGGTAGGTGAAGCCCTTGGTGTCGAGGTCGGCGTAGCTTTCGATCGGCTTGAATACGGTCATTTGTTGTTGTCCTGTCTCAGAGGTCCACGACCAGGCGGCTGCAGCTCGCCCGGGATACGCACGGCATGAATTTGCGCTTGCTCAGCTTGTCTTCCTCGCTGAGCCAGTCGTCGCGGTGGTCCAGCTCACCGTCCACTTCCAGCACTTCGGTTTCGCAGTAGCCACAGGCGCCGCCGCGGCACAGGTAGGGCACCTTGTAGCCGGCCTGTTCGGCGGCTTCGAGCAGGGATTGCTCGGCGGGTACCTCGATGGTCACGCCCTGGCGCGCCAGGGTGACGCTGAAGGGCTGGCCGGTGGAGCCTTGTTCGACGAAGCGCTCGTAGTGGATATGGCTGTCGGTCCAGCCCAGGGCGTGGGCGCCTTCGATCGTGTCGTCGATCATGCTGTCCGGGCCGCAGACATAGACGTGACTGCCCAGCGGGCGGCCGAAGAGGATGCGCGGGATATCCATGCGCTCGTCCTCGCCCTGCACGTAGAGGTGCACGCGGGCGCCGTAGCGGGCCTGCAGCTCGCGGCCGAGGGCGATATGCTCCGGCCCGCGGACCGCCAGGTGCAGCTCGAAACTGGCGTTTTTCAGCTCCAGTTCTTCCAGTTGCGAATAGACCGGGGTGATGCCCACGCCACCGGCGATGAACAGGTGCTGGCGGCCGTGTTTGGCCAGGGGGAACAGGTTGGCCGGCTGCAGGATCTGCAACAGGTCGCCTTCAGCGACCCGGTCATGCAGGTAGCGCGAGCCGCCGCGGCCGTCGGCCACGCGGCGCACGGCGATCTGGTAGGCGCTGGAGTCGTAGGGCGAACTCATCAGCGAGTAGGCGTTGCGGTGGGTCTTGTCGCTGTCTTCGACGACCACCACCACATGGCTGCCGCCGGAGAACGCCGGCAGGTGCTTGCCGTCCGGATCGACCAGGGTGAAGCGGGTGATTTCCGGGGTCAGGGCTTCGATGCGGGCGACGCGCACGCTCAGGGTGCCGTTATGGGTATTCATGTATCGAGCTCCTCGGCGGCGGGCAGTTCGCCCGGAACTTCGCCATCGGCCTTGATGCCCTGGAAGGCGGCCAGACGACGGGAATAGTGATCGCGCACCACCAGGTTGAGCTGGCAGCCCGGGCAGATGAAAACCCGCTGGGTGACGTTCTCGGTGTAGGTGTCGCAATGGGCGCACCAGACGCGGCGAACCAGGGTGCCGCTGTGTTCGCGGAGCACTTCGTCGCGGTTCAGGTCGACCGCGTTGGCGGCCTGCATGGAGGTGCCGATAAAGCTCTCCGAGCCACTCAGGTAGAGGCGCGTACCCATGCGCGCCTCGCCGAGGCGCTCGCGCAGGGCGTCGATCAGCTCCTGGTTGCTGGCGAAGATTTCCAGGCCGGCTGTCCCGGCCTGCTGCAGGGCCTGCAGGTGGTTATGCCCGGAGAAGGATTCGACGGAGTAGAGCAGGGTGCTGTTGTGCCGCTGTTCTGCGGACATGTCGCCGATCAGGCGCAGCATGGCCGCGCCGCCGCTGCCCTGGCCCGCGATCAGATGACGCAGGCCGCCCGCCATGGG
>DQAA01000361.1 GCA_003523465.1 Pseudomonas sp. | reverse complement strand
GGCGCCCAGCAGGGCGGCAGCAAGCAATAGACGCATGATCGGTACTCCTGTTCTCGAAATCATGAAAAAGCCAAACATCGAAGACGTTCAGCCCCGGTTCAGGCGGGGTTCAGCCGCGGTTCAGGGCCGGGTTCCTACTCTAGCGTCCACACCCCAACCGCGCATCACCGTGGAGTACATCATCATGAAAAGCATCAACACCCTGCTGGCCGCACTGACCGTCCTTGGCGCAAGCATGAGCGTCCAGGCTGCGGACGACACCTTCGCCGGCCTCACCTACGGCCAGACCAGCGACAAGGTGCGCAAGTCCGGCTCCCTCGAACAGAACATCGGCAACCCCAACACCGACGGCATCATCGGCAAGGACGACACCTGGGGCGTGCGCCTCGGCCGGATCAACGACCAGGGTCGCTACTACGCCACCTACGACAACGTCTCCGGCACCCACAACGGCCTGAAGCTGCGCCAGGAAAACCTGCTCGGCAGCTACGACCTGTTCTACCCGCTGGGCAGCAGCACCAAGCTGTTCGGCGGCGCCAGCGCCGGCCTCACCAAGCTGACCCAGGACTCCCCGGGCGCCAGCCGCGACAGCGACATCGGTTACGCGATCGGCCTGCAGGGCGGCGTGCTCCAGCAAGTCAGCGACAACGCCTCGGTGGAGCTGGGCTACCGTTACCTGCGCAGCAACGCCAGTACCGAACTGGCCGAATCCGGCGGCGACAAGCTCGGGGCCCTGCGCCTGACCAGCAGCNNCTACAAGTTTTGAGCCCATGCTGTCCGGGCCGGCCCCTGACGGGGGCCGGTTCGCTGTTATCCTGCGCGCCGTGCATTGAAGGGGAGAGGTCGATGAAATTGCTGGTGGTCGAGGATGAAGCGCTGTTGCGCCACCACCTCTACAGTCGCTTGAGTGAAAGCGGCCATGTGGTCGAAGCCGTGGGCGATGCCGAGGAGGCGTTGTACCAGGCCGAACAGTTCAATCACGACTTGGCCATCGTCGACCTCGGCCTGCCGGGCATGAGCGGGCTGGAACTGATCGGCCGCCTGCGCGCGCTCGACAAGACCTTTCCGATCCTCATCCTCACCGCCCGCGGCAACTGGCAGGACAAGGTCGAGGGCCTGGCCGCCGGGGCCGACGACTACCTGGTCAAGCCGTTCCAGTTCGAAGAGCTGGAAGCCCGCCTCAACGCCTTGCTGCGCCGTTCCAGCGGCTTCACCCAGGCCACCATCACCGCCGGCCCGCTGCGTCTGGACCTGAACCGCAAGCAGGCGCTGCTGGACGAGCAGCCGCTGGCGTTGACCGCCTACGAATACCGCATCCTCGAATACCTGATGCGCCATCACCAGCAGGTAGTGGCCAAGGAGCGACTGATGGAGCAGCTCTACCCCAACGACGAGGAGCGCGATCCCAACGTCATCGAGGTGCTGGTGGGCCGCCTGCGCCGCAAGCTCGAAGGTGACTGCGGCTTCAAGCCGATCGACACGGTACGCGGCCTCGGCTACCTGTTCACCGAGCGCTGCCGATGATCCGCTCCCTGCGGCTGCGCCTGATGCTGGCGGCCGCCGTGCTGGCGCTGCTGTTCATGCTGGCCCTGCTGCCGGCCTTGCAGAAGACCTTCAGCTTGGCCCTGCAGGAATCCATCGAACAACGCCTGGCCTCGGACGTGACTACGCTGATTTCCGCCGCCCGAGTGGAAAACAATCGCCTGATGATGCCGGTGCTGTTGCCGGATGAACGCTTCAACCTCCCCGACAGCCGCCTGCTCGGCTACATCTATGACCGCGACGGCCGGCTGGTCTGGCGCTCGCGGGCCACCGCCAACGAAAACATCAACTACCAGCCCCGCTACGACGGGCGCGGCAACGAGTTCGCGCGGATCCGCCAGGACGATGGCGAGGAGTTCTTCGTCTATGACGTCGAGGTCAAGCTGCTCGGCGGCAAGAGCGCGGCCTTCAGCATCGTCGCCCTGCAACCCCTGCGCGAGTACCAGCAGACCCTCAGCGGTCTGCGCGAGAAACTCTACCTCGGCTTCGGCGCCGCCTTGCTGGTACTGATGGCGCTGCTCTGGGCCGGGCTGACCTGGGGCCTGCGCTCGCTGCGGCGGATGACCGTGGAACTGGACGAAATCGAATCCGGTGCCCGTGAAGGGCTCAGTGGCGAGCATCCGCGGGAGTTGCTGCGCCTGACCCGTTCCCTCAACCGCCTGCTGCACAGCGAGCGTGAACAGCGCGGCCGCTACCGCGATTCCCTGGGTGACCTGGCCCACAGCCTGAAAACCCCGCTGGCGGTGTTGCAGGGCGTCAGCGAAGGCATGGCCCAGCGCCCGGCGGACCGTGAGCAGGCGCGGGTCCTGCAAAGCCAGATCGAGCGCATGAGCCAGCAGATCGACTATCAGCTCCAGCGCGCCAGCCTGCGCAAAAGCGGCCTGGTGCGCCATCAGGTGCAGTTAAAGCCGTTGCTGGAAAGCCTCTGCGGCACCCTGGCCAAGGTCTATCGCGACAAGCAGGTCGAAGTCGTTTTCGACATGGCCGACGATGCCCGCGTGCCGATGGAGCAGGGCGCCCTGATGGAGTTGCTCGGCAACCTGCTGGAGAACGCCTGGCGCCTGTGCCTGGGCCAGGTCCGCATCAGCCTGGACAACACCGCTGACGCCCTGGAGCTGAGCATCGAGGACGACGGCCCCGGTGTACCGCCCGACCAGCGCGAGCGCATTCTCCAGCGTGGCGAGCGTCTGGATCGCCAATACCCGGGGCAGGGCATCGGCCTGGCGGTGGCCAAGGACATCATCGACAGCTACGACGCGCGCCTGACCCTGGCCGATTCCCCCCTCGGTGGTGCCGCCTTCCGCATTCGTTTCACCGTCGATTGATCATCGACGCGGATTCGCCTGAAGGAATTTTCTCTGCATTTTGTAGGCGGATATCCGCCAGCCTGGCCTGGCGAAATCCCGCCTCGGGCGGAAACCCGCCAACCCCGCCCCTCAAGCGTGCTACCTCTTTGTGCGAGAAAACCCCGTAAATACGGGGCCTGCACCGCAACAGAGCAAATTGGCATCAGGCTTGCTATGAACCTCGCAGAGTTCTGCCACGCAGCTCGACACAACAAATCCCTCCAGTGCAGGAGGGTTCGCGATTCAGGTGCCACGCGTCCTGGGAAGGACCGGCCGGTACCCTTGAGGAACATAGCCATGACGACAGCCCGTCAGCCACTGTACAAATCGCTGTATATCCAGGTGTTGGTAGCGATCACCATCGGTATCCTGCTCGGCCATTACCTTCCTGAAACCGGTGTCGCCCTCAAGCCGTTGGGTGATGGTTTCGTCAAACTGATCAAGATGGTCATCGCACCCATCATCTTCTGTACGGTGGTGAGTGGTATCGCCGGCATGCAGAGCATGAAATCGGTGGGCAAGACCGGCGGCTATGCGCTGCTGTACTTCGAAATCGTCTCCACCATCGCCCTGATCATCGGCCTGGTCGTCGTCAACGTGGTCAAGCCGGGCGCCGGCATGCACATCGACGTATCCACCCTGAACGCCAGCAGCGTGGCTGCCTACGCCGCCGCCGGTGCACAGCAGACCACCATCGGCTTCCTGCTGAACATCATCCCGGCCACCGTGGTCGGTGCCTTCGCCAACGGCGACATCCTGCAAGTGCTGATGTTCTCGGTGATCTTCGGCTTCGCCCTGCATCGCCTGGGTTCCTACGGCAAGCCGCTGCTGGAAATGATCGACCGCTTCGCCCATGTCATGTTCAACATCATCAACATGATCATGAAGCTGGCTCCGATCGGCGCCTTCGGTGCCATGGCCTTCACCATCGGCCAGTACGGCGTGGGTTCGCTGGTGCAGCTGGGCTACCTGATGGCCTGCTTCTACATCACCTGCCTGCTGTTCATCCTGGTCATCCTCGGCGGTATCGCCCGTGCCCACGGCTTCAGCGTCCTGAAACTGATCCGCTACATCCGTGAAGAGCTGATGATTGTGCTGGGTACTTCCTCCTCGGAATCCGCCCTGCCACGCATGCTGACCAAGATGGAGCGTCTGGGCGCGAAGAAATCGGTCGTTGGCCTGGTGATTCCTACCGGCTACTCGTTCAACCTCGACGGTACTTCGATCTACCTGACCATGGCCGCGGTGTTCATCGCCCAGGCCACCGACACCACCATGGACATCACCCACCAGATCACCCTGCTGCTGGTGCTGCTGGTCGCTTCCAAAGGTGCTGCGGGCGTTACCGGTTCGGGCTTCATCGTCCTGGCTGCAACCCTGTCGGCCGTAGGTCACCTGCCGGTTGCCGGCCTGGCCCTGATCCTCGGTATCGACCGCTTCATGTCCGAGGCTCGCGCCCTGACCAACCTGATCGGCAACGCCGTTGCCACCGTGGTCGTGGCCAAGTGGGTCAAGGAGCTGGACGAAGACAAGCTGCACAAGGAACTGGCTTCCGGTGGTTCGCCGCTGGTTGAAAGCCGTCCGGTCGATGACCTGGGCGTCGCTGAAGGTCCTGCTGTTCGCTAAGCGAATCGTGTGATGCAAAAAAGCCCATCTTCGGATGGGCTTTTTCATTTTCGTTGTC
>DQAA01000362.1:9433-13179 GCA_003523465.1 Pseudomonas sp. | reverse complement strand
CGCGCCCCTTCGCGAGCAAGCTCGCTCCCACAGGGCACGAGCACGGCTCGCAGTGAACACCACAAAAACAGCAGACGAAAAAAAGCCCGCCAGTGTGAGCGGGCCAAAGACCTACGAAGATTCTTCTAGCGACCAACTAGCTTCCGCGATAGGTCGAGTAACTGTAAGGAGAGATCAGCAGCGGTACGTGGTAGTGGTCCTGCTTGTCATTGATGCCGAAACGCAGCACCACGACATCCAGAAACGCCGGCTCCGGCAGTTGCACGCCGCGAGCGCGGTAGTAGTCGCCGGCGCTGAACTGCAGCTGGTACACACCACTGCGGTAGTCATCGCCCTGCAGCAGTGGTGCATCGACGCGGCCATCGCTGTTGGTCAGCGCGGTGGTCACCAGCTCCAGTTGCTGGCCTTCGACCCGGTACAGCTCGACCTTGATCGAACTGCCAGGGCAGCCATGTGCGGCATCCAGTACATGCGTGGTCAAACGTCCCATTGCTCGATCGCCTCTTGTTCACTCTATGGGCAAAAAATACCCGCCTGCACCAGAGGGAAACACGGCAGCAAGCGGCTGTGAAAGCATTAAGACACTTTATTGAAAAATTGTACACAATTTTTCTGGCAATTTTACGATTCAGCGCTATGCACCGCTGTGAATCCTCCATTAGTCGCAAAGCCAGGGCCTATAACGACGTCAACGTCATTAGCTGACCAATCAGGCAGGTTTCTTGCTAGCTATATAGAGGACGGTGCGACGAAGAAATGGGAAAAAACAGGCTTACAAATCGTAAATAAAGTTGTATACAATCACCCCATCGTCGTGGCCCAACGCAAACCCGCGCATTCGCCACCTCCGCATTCACGTACAAGAAGGAAGACTGCAGTGAGCGCTGATTATCCTCGCGACCTGATCGGTTACGGCAATACCCCTCCCCACCCGCACTGGCCGGGGAATGCGCGCATCGCATTGTCTTTCGTGCTCAATTACGAAGAAGGTGGCGAACGCAACGTTCTTCATGGTGACAAGGAATCCGAAGCGTTCCTCTCTGAAATGGTCGCCGCCCAGCCACTCCAGGGCGCGCGCAACATGAGCATGGAATCGCTCTACGAATACGGCAGCCGCGCCGGCGTCTGGCGCCTGCTCAAGCTGTTCAAGGACAGCGGCGTGCCGCTGACCATCTTCGCCGTGGCCATGGCCGCCCAGCGCCACCCCGACGTGATCCGTGCCATGGCCCAGGCCGGCCACGAGATCTGCAGCCACGGCTACCGCTGGATCGACTACCAGAACATGGACGAGGCCCAGGAGCGCGAGCACATGCTCGAAGCCATCCGCATCCTCACCGAGCTGACCGGCGAGCGCCCTGTCGGCTGGTACACCGGCCGCACCGGCCCGAACACCCGCCGGCTGGTGATGGAGGAAGGCGGCTTCCTCTACGACAGCGACACCTACGACGACGACCTGCCCTACTGGGAACCGAACAACCCCACCGGCAAGCCGCACCTGGTGATCCCCTACACCCTGGACACCAACGACATGCGCTTCACCCAGGTCCAGGGCTTCAACTGCGGCGAGCAGTTCTTCCAGTACCTCAAGGACGCCTTCGACGTGCTCTACGAAGAAGGCGCCGAAGCACCGAAGATGCTTTCCATCGGCCTGCACTGCCGCCTGGTCGGCCGTCCGGCACGCCTGGCTTCGCTCAAGCGCTTCATCGACTACGCCAAGAGCCATGACCAGGTCTGGTTTGCCCGTCGCGCGGACATCGCCCGCCACTGGCACGCCACCCACCCTTACAAAGCCGAGAGTTCGAAATGACCGCTTTCAAGACCCTGACCCCTTCGTCCCTGGACCGTGCCGCATTCGTCGAGGCATTCGCCGACATCTACGAGCACTCGCCCTGGGTCGCCGAAAAGGCCTATGACCTGGGTCAGCTCGGCGAAGTGGACCAGATCGAAAACCTGCACCAGCGCATGAGCGACATCCTCCTCAGCGCCGATCACGCCGCCCAGCTGGCGCTGATCAACGCTCACCCGGACCTCGCCGGCAAGGCCGCGATCAAGGGTGAACTGACCGAGTCGAGCACCAACGAACAGGCCGGCGCCGGTATCCACCAGTGCACCGCCGAAGAGTTCGAACGCTTCACCACGCTCAACGACGCCTACAAGGACAAGTTCGGCTTCCCGTTCATCATGGCGGTCAAGGGCAGCAACCGGCACCAGATCCTCGCGGCCTTCGAAACCCGCATCCACAACGATGCGGATGCCGAGTTCAAGGAAGCCCTGGCGCAGATCAACCTGATCGCCCTGTTCCGCCTGCTGCAACTGTAAGACCCGCGCCGGCCCGGCCGGCGCAGCAAGCCTGACGACTTATAAAACACAGAATTCAGAGAATAAAAGCATGCGTACTTTAGTGATCGAGCCCCTGACCAAAGAAGCCTTCGCCCAGTTCGGTGACGTGATCGAAACCGACGGCAGCGACCACTTCATGATCAACAACGGCTCGACCATGCGCTTCCACAAGCTGGCGACGGTAGAAACCGCCCAGCCGGAAGACAAGGCGATCATCAGCATCTTCCGCGCCGACGCGCTGGACATGCCGCTGACCGTACGCATGCTGGAACGCCATCCGCTGGGCAGCCAGGCTTTCATTCCGCTGCTCGGCAACCCCTTTCTGATCGTGGTCGCGCCAGTTGGCGATGCACCTGTATCAGGTCACGTCCGTGCCTTCATGAGCAATGGCAGGCAGGGCGTCAATTACCATCGCGGCGTTTGGCACCACCCGGTGCTGACGATCGAAAAGCGGGATGACTTCCTGGTGGTTGATCGCAGTGGTTCCGGCAACAACTGCGACGAGCATTTCTTCATCGAGGATGAACAACTGATCCTCAATCCCCACCAATAAGAGAAGGCTGGCCACCGTTTTTCGGTGACCGGCAAGAGGTACAAGACTGTGGAAGCACATCTGTTGGAATGGCTGAACCTGAGCGTGCGCTGGGTTCACATGATTACCGGCGTGGCCTGGATCGGCGCGTCGTTCTACTTCGTCTGGCTGGAAAACAACCTGAACCGCGCCAACCCGCGTGACGGGCTGTCCGGTGACCTTTGGGCGATCCACGGTGGCGGTATCTACCACCTGGAGAAGTACAAGCTGGCCCCGCCGAAGATGCCGGACAACCTGCACTGGTTCAAATGGGAAGCCTACTTCACCTGGATGTCCGGGATCGCCCTGCTCTGCCTGGTGTTCTACTGGCAGCCGACCCTGTACCTGCTGAAGCCGGGCAGCACCCTGACCGGTTTCGAAGGCGTGACCATCGGTGTCGCCTCGCTGATCGCCGCCTGGTTCATCTACGACTTCCTGTGCGACTCGCCACTGGGCAAGCACCCTGCCCTGCTCGGCCTGGTGCTGTTCGTCCTGGTGATCGCGGCGTGCTTCGGTTTCAGCCAGGTGTTCAGCGGTCGTGGTGCGTACCTGCACACCGGCGCCATCATCGGCACCATCATGGTCGGTAACGTGTTCCGCATCATCATGCCGGCCCAGCGCCAGCTGGTGGCGGCGATCGAAGCCAACCAGACCCCTGATCCGGTCCTGCCGGCCAAAGGCCTGCTGCGCTCGCGTCACAACAACTACTTCACCCTGCCGGTGCTGTTCATCATGATCAGCAACCACTTCCCGAGCACCTACGGCAGCGAGTACAACTGGCTGATCCTGGCCGGTATCGCCGTCGCCGCTGTGTTGATCCGTCACTACTTCAACA
>DQAA01000362.1:0-9357 GCA_003523465.1 Pseudomonas sp. | reverse complement strand
GAAGATCGAGTACCAGCCGCTGCCGGAAACCGCACTGGGTGGCAAGACCGCTGCCGAGAAGGCCGAGGAAGAGAAAGCCGCTGCATGGCAGGCCGCCCAGGCCAAGCCCGCTGAACCGGCTGCTCCTGCTGCACCGGCCACCCCTGCCCAGGCAACCGCCGCGGCCCAGGCTCCCGGTGGTGGTTTCGACAAGATCCACAGCGTCATCCAGGAACGTTGCACCGTGTGCCACTCGTCCAAGCCGACCAGCCCGCTGTTCAGCGCCGCGCCTGCCGGCGTGATGCTCGACACACCGCAACAGATCCAGGCCATGGCCCCGCGTATCCAGGCCCAGGCCGTCGCCAGCCAGATCATGCCGCTGGGCAACATCACCCAGATGACTGCCGAGGAACGCAAGCTGGTGGGTGACTGGATCGCCAACGGCGCCAAGGTCAACTGATCCACCCGCAACATCTGCTTTACCGCTGCAAGCTTCACGCGGCGCCCCGGGCAGGAACCACGGACCGACAGGTCCGCCGCCCGGGCGCTGCGGCTCAAAAAAATAACAACAAAACTCGAGGTGCTGCATGTCCGAGTCTCGCAAGGCGTACATCCCCGTTGCGCCGCCACGACAGCCCCTGCCCCTGCTGCAACTGATCCTCGTCGGTCTGCAACATGTGCTGCTGATGTACGGAGGCGCCATCGCGGTGCCGCTGATCATCGGTCAGGCTGCCGGACTCTCCCGAGAAGAAGTCGCTTTCCTGATCAATGCCGACCTGCTGGTCGCTGGTGTCGCCACCATCGTCCAGTCGTTCGGCATTGGTGCTGTCGGCATTCGCATGCCGGTGATGATGGGTGCCAGCTTTGCCGCCGTGGGCAGCATGGTGGCCATGGCCGGGATGCCCGGCGTCGGCCTGCAAGGGATCTTCGGCGCGACCATCGCCGCCGGGTTCTTCGGCATGCTGATCGCGCCGTTCATGTCCAAGGTCGTCCGCTTCTTCCCGCCCCTGGTGACCGGCACGGTCATCACCTCCATCGGCCTGTCGCTGTTCCCCGTCGCGGTGAACTGGGCGGGCGGTGGTGCCCAGGCGTCCACCTTCGGCTCGCCGATCTACCTGGCCGTCGCCGGCCTGGTGCTGGCCACCATCCTGCTGGTCAACCGCTTCATGCGCGGCTTCTGGGTCAATGTGTCGGTACTGATCGGCATGGGCCTGGGCTACATCATTGCCGGCTCCATCGGCATGGTCGACCTCTCCGGCCTGGACCAGGCACCGTGGCTGCAAGTGGTGACCCCGCTGCACTTCGGCATGCCGACCTTCAGCCTGGCGCCGATCCTGTCCATGTGCCTGGTGGTGGTGATCATCTTCGTCGAGTCCACCGGCATGTTCCTCGCCCTGGGCAAGGTGACCGATCGCGAAGTCACCCCCGGCATGCTTCGTCGCGGCCTGATGTGCGACGCAGGCGCTTCGTTCGTCGCCGGTTTCTTCAACACCTTCACCCACTCCTCCTTCGCCCAGAACATCGGCCTGGTGCAGATGACCGGGGTGCGCTGCCGTTACGTGACGGTGGTGGCGGGTGGCCTGTTGATCCTGTTGAGTCTGCTGCCGAAAGCGGCCTTCCTGATCGCCTCGATTCCACCGGCGGTACTGGGCGGCGCATCGATCGCCATGTTCGGCATGGTGGCCGCTACCGGGATCAAGATTCTCCAGGAAGCCGACATCAGCGACCGCCGCAACCAGTTGCTGGTGGCCGTGAGCGTCGGCATGGGCCTGATTCCGGTGGTCCGTCCGGAGTTCTTCGCCCAGATGCCGCAATGGATGGAACCCATCACCCATAGCGGTATCGCCATGGCAACGGTCAGCGCCCTGGTGCTGAACCTGTTGTTCAACATCCTCGGCGGCGCCGAACGCGCCTCGCACAACGAAGCCGCCGCCCATCATTGATGCCTTTTGGGCGGTCCCGTGGCCGCCCGGCAGACCCCGAGCAATACAAAGCAACAAGTGGTACTGCCGACCCGTGGGAGCGGGTCGGTCAGGGCGCTTCGCGCCGAAGAAAGCGCAACGCACAACAATAATTAGCCGGGAATCACAACATGAAACGCATCACCACTTCCCTTCTCCTGGGCAGCAGTTTGCTGGCAACCCTTCCAGCGGTAGCGGGGGATCTTCTGCTGTGGCAATCCAACAGCCTCAGCTATTTGTACGGCAAGGACTTCCAGGTAAACCCTGCTATCCAGCAGACCATTACCTTCGAACACGCCAACAAGTGGAAATACGGCGACACCTTCCTGTTCGTCGACAAGATTTTCTATAACGGCCAGGCCGACCGCGGCAAAGGCTACCGGACCTACTACGGCGAGTTCACCGAGCGCTTCTCGTTCGGCAAGATCTTCGACACCAAGATCGAGCTGGGCCCGATCAAGGACGTGCTCCTGGCCGTCAGCTACGAGTCCGGCGAAGGCGACAACGAGGCCTACCTGATCGGCCCCGGCTTCGACCTGGCGATTCCCGGCTTCAACTACTTCACCCTGAACTTCTACAACCGCCATACCGAAGGCAGTCGTGCCGGCGACAACGTCTGGCAGATCACTCCGACCTTCTCCTACACCATTCCCGTGGGTTCGTCCGACATCCTCATCGATGGCTACATGGACTGGGTGGTGGACAACGACGAGACCAAGCGTCGCGGTACCTACCACGCCAACCTGCAGTTCAACCCGCAGGTCAAGTACGACCTGGGCAAGGCGCTGAAGCTCGGCGCCAAGCAGCTGTACGTCGGTATCGAATACAGCTACTGGAAGGACAAATACGGCATCGAGAACAGCGGTCGTCTCGATACCAACCAGAGCGTCACCAGTGCGTTGGTCAAAGTGCACTTCTAAAAACCTGATCTGAATCAGGTGCTTCCGGGATGGAGGCACTTGAGGGCCAGCGCGCAAGCCAGTAACCTGCGCGCCCCCTCGACCGGGCGGAAGGATTTCGCCCGCGTTTGCTGACCGCTCAGTCAATGATTCCGGGCGGTTGGCAGGCGCAAGCGCCAACAGTCGTAACCGTTTTGAACTGTTCAGAAAGACGTCGAGCAGGATTGCTGAACCCTTCCGGGAAGGTAGGACCAGCGCTTGCCCTTTTTTCGTGGGCGACCGCAAAAAGCTGACCCGGAAGACAACACGCTCAACCCGACGACGCCGACTCAAGAGCGTTGCTAACAGAATCAATCAAGGGAGCCACCCAATGCGCTTTACCAACAGCCTGATCCTCGCCGGGGGCCTGCTGGCCGCCAGTTCCGCGATGGCCGACGACCTGCTGCTGTGGCAGAACAACAGCCTGACCTACCTGTACGGCAAGGATTTCGCGGTCAACCCGGAAATCCAGCAGACCTTCACCTTCGAGCACGCCGATGCCTGGAAGTACGGTGACAACTTCCTGTTCATCGACAAGATCTTCTACAACGGCCAGAAAGACGCCAACAACGGCCCGAACACCTACTACGGCGAGTTCAGCCCGCGTCTGTCGTTCGGCAAGATCTTCGGCCAGGACCTGTCGTTCGGTCCGGTCAAGGACGTGCTCCTGGCCATGACCTACGAGTTCGGCGAAGGCGACACCGAGTCCTACCTGATCGGCCCGGGCTTCGACCTGGACGTACCGGGCTTCGACTACTTCCAGTTGAACTTCTACAACCGCCAGACCGAAGGCAGCCGCGCCGGCGACAACGTCTGGCAGATCACCCCGGTGTGGGCCTACACCATCCCGGTGGGCAAGTCCGACATCCTGATCGACGGTTTCATGGACTGGGTCGTCGACAACGACGAAAACAAGAACGGCACCTACCACGCCAACCTGCACTTCAACCCGCAGATCAAGTACGACCTGGGCAAGGCCCTGAGCTTCGGCGCGAAGCAGCTGTACGTCGGTATCGAGTACGACTACTGGTCGGACAAGTACGGCATCAAGGACAGCAAGTTCTTCGATACCAACCAGAACACCGCCAGCCTGCTGGTGAAAGTGCACTTCTAAGTGCATGACGCGCTGCCGGTTTCCTCTTCGAGGGAACCGGCAGCCGAACTTTTGACACTTTCTTCACATAATGTTTGGTACAGAAACCCGCTGCTTCAAGCTTCTTCCCGGATAACATTCCGGCTATCTGAAAGACACTTCCCATACTTCTGTAAAAACCCACACAACGCCCGTCCTGCCTGGCCTGCGCCTTCCTGCGCGGGGCAACGAAATGCGCACGAAACTTTCATATTTCGCCCACATGACATTTACGTTTCTTTCTCTTTTCCCTTGTTAATTTCCCGCGCCAATCTCGCCACTACCTGAAAGCAACGGAACTGCTTTTGGTAATGGACCATTTCAAAAAGGGAATTAACCATGCGCCTGACCCACTTCGCGCCTATCCGTTATCTGCTACTGCTCACCGGCACCTGGCTGGGCATCTTCTTCCTGACCCGTGTCGTGTTGCTGCTCAGCCACCTGGACGAAGCCCAGGCCTCGTATGTTTCGCTGTTCAGCGTCGGCCTGCTCAATGACCTGGTGTTCCTCGTCTACACCGCCCTGCCCCTGAGCCTGTTCGTCCTGCTCTGCCCGCAGCGCCTGTGGCGGGCGCGGGTGACCCGCTGGCTGCTGACGGGCATCCTCGCCCTGAGCATCTACCTCATGCTGTTCACCGCCGTGGCCGAATGGCTGTTCTGGGACGAGTTCGGGGTGCGCTTCAACTTCATCGCCGTGGATTACCTGGTGTATTCCGACGAGGTGCTGAACAACATCCTCGAGTCCTACCCCATCGCCCTGCTGCTGAGCATTCTCGGGCTGCTCACCCTGGCCATTACCCTGGCCCTGGTCAAGCCGCTGCGTCGGGCCTTCGACGCACCTTTCCCGAGCCTGCGCCAGCGTCTCGCGCACACGGCTGGCATCGCTGTCGCGGTGCTGCTATGCGCCCAGTTCGCCGACCAGAACAGCCTGCGCAGCCAGGGCGGCAACACCTACCAGCGCGAGCTGGCGAGCAACGGCCCGTACCAGTTCTTCGCCGCCTTCCGCAACAACGAGCTGGACTACCAGCAGTTCTACAGCACCCTGCCGGAGGCGATCACCGCCCGGCAGATGCGCGACGAGCTGAGCGAGCCGGGGGTGACCTTCATCGGCAAGGAACCCCTGGATATCCGCCGCACCGTGAGCAATCCGGGCACCCCGCGCACGCCGAACATCGTCCTGGTCACCATCGAAAGCCTCAGCGCCAAGTACCTGGGCAGCAACGGCGACCCTCGCAACCTCAGCCCCAACCTCGATGCCCTGCGCAAGGAAAGCCTGTACTTCAACAACTTCTACGCCACCGGCACCCGCACCGACCGCGGCCTGGAAGCCATCACCCTGTCGATCCCGCCGACGCCGGGGCGCTCCATCGTCAAGCGCATCGGCCGCGAAGGCGGCTTCGCCAGCCTCGGCCAGCAACTCAGCGAAGTGGGTTATGACGCGGTATTCTTCTATGGCGGGCGCGGCTACTTCGACAACATGAACGCCTTCTTCAGCGGCAACGGCTACCGCATCGTCGACCAAAGCAGCGTCGACGAGCAGGACATCAGTTTCAAGAACGCCTGGGGCATGTCCGACGAGGACCTGTACAAGCAAGCCATCAACCTCGCCGACGCCGACCACGCCAACCAGGTACCGTTCTTCCTGCAACTGATGACCACCTCCAACCACCGGCCTTACACCTACCCTGACGGACGCATCGACATTCCGTCAGGCAAAGGCCGCGACGGCGCAGTGAAATACACCGACTACGCCATCGGCCAGTTCCTGGCCGAGGCGCGGAAGAAGCCCTGGTTCGACAACACGATCTTCATCTTCGTCGCCGATCACACCGCCGGCAGCGCGGGCAAGGAAGACCTGCCGGTGGAGAACTACCAGATCCCGCTGTTCATCTACGCGCCGAAACTGATCGAGGCCCGCGAGGAAGGCAAGCTGGCCAGCCAGATCGACCTCGCGCCAACCCTGCTCGGCCTGCTGAACATGAGCTACACCTCGACGTTCTATGGCCGCAACGTGCTGGGCGAAAGCCCCCTGCCGCCGCGGGTACTGATCGGCAACTACCAGCACCTGGGGCTGTTCGATGGCAAGGACCTGGCGATTCTCAGTCCTCGCGGTGGCTTGCGCCTGCATCAGCAAGCGTTGGCGGAAAGCCGGGAGATTCCGGGCCAGGTGGAAGATCCGCTGATTACCCGCGCTGTCGCCTATTACGAAAGCGCCAGCTACGGGTTCAAGCAGCGGCTGCTGGAGTGGGTGCCGGAAACGCACAATGCGCCACAGGAGCAGGCGGGGCTAGGGNNCCTCATCGCTGGCAAGTCGGGGCCATCAGCGGCAACTCAGCTTCCCCGAACAGCCTTCCACAGCTTGCCCACCACACTGACCACCGCCAGCACCAGAGCACCGGCAACCACACCCAGCACGCCATTGATCAGGGTGCTGGTCAGCGCCCCGCCATTGCTCTCGCTGAAGCCTTGCACCGCATGATGCAGCGGCTCGATGCCGTGCACGAGAATCCCGCCACCGACCAGGAACATCGCCGCGGTGCCGACCACCGACAGGGTTTTCATCAGGTACGGCGCGGCCCGCAAAATGCCGTGGCCGATGCGCTTGCCGATGCCCTTGGAGGTCTGGGTCATCCACAGGCCGAGGTCGTCGAGCTTGACGATTCCCGCCACCAGGCCGTAGACGCCGATGGTCATGACCAGGGCAATGCCGGAGAGGACGATGATCTGCTGGGTCAATGGCGCATCGGCGACGGTGCCGAGAGTGATGGCGATGATTTCTGCAGAGAGGATGAAGTCGGTACGGATAGCGCCCTTGATCTTGTCCTTCTCGAAGGCCACGAGGTCCACTGCCGGGTTGGCGGCGGCTTCACTCAACGCCGCATGCTCGGCCTGCTTTTCCTCGGCGCCGTGGAGGTACTTGTGGGCCAGCTTCTCGAAGCCCTCGAAACACAGGTAGGCACCGCCGATCATCAGCAACGGCGTCACCGCCCAGGGAATGAACGCGCTGATCAGCAGCGCCGCCGGGACCAGGATCAGCTTGTTGACCAGCGACCCCTTGCACACCGCCCACACCACCGGGATCTCCCGCTCGGCGCGCACGCCGGAGACCTGCTGCGCATTGAGCGCGAGGTCGTCACCCAGTACACCGGCGGTCTTCTTGGCCGCCACCTTGGTCATCACGGAAACGTCATCGAGTACTGCGGCGATATCGTCGATCAGTAAAAGAAGGCTGCTTCCTGCCATGTTCTGTGACTCTCGTGTAAGGGAATGTTGCGAAAGAATAGCCGTTTAGCACGCCAACGACACTGGGTATTACCGGCACTGCCGTCCCGCAGGCCGCTGCCTTGAGCGCCTTGCAAGCCCGGTGCTACCATGCGCCACCGCCTGCCCGGGCCTGCCTGGGGCGGGCCGAGACCAAGGAACAGCGCCAACCATGAGCAGCATTCGCGAGCGCAACAAAGAACTGATCCTGCGCGCGGCCAGTGAAGAATTTGCCGACAAGGGTTTCGCCGCCGCCAAGACCAGCGACATCGCGGCCAAGGCCGGGCTGCCCAAGCCCAACGTCTACTACTACTTCAAGTCCAAGGAAAACCTCTACCGCGAGGTCCTCGAGAGCATCATCGAGCCGATCATGCAGGCCTCGACGCCGTTCAATGCCGAGGGTGATCCGGAAGAAGTACTGAGCGCCTACATCCGCTCCAAGGTGCGCATCTCCCGCGACCTGCCGTTCGCCTCGAAGGTGTTCGCCAGCGAAATCATGCACGGCGCCCCGCACCTCAGCCCGCGCCAGGTCGAACAGCTGAACATCCAGGCCCGGCACAACATCGCCTGCATCCAGCGCTGGATCGACAAGGGCAGCATCGCCCCGGTGGACCCGCATCACCTGATGTTCAGCATCTGGGCGGCGACCCAGACCTACGCCGATTTCGACTGGCAGATCTCGGTGGTAACCGGCAAGGCGAAGCTGGATGAAAGCGATTACGAGGCGGCGGCGCAGACGATCATTCGCCTGGTGCTGAAAGGCTGTGCGCCGGACGCTTGACGGCGCTTTTTGACGCCTTTTCCCTCCTGATATAGGCTCAACTCAATTTTCGAAAAATTGAGTTGAGCATGCCTCGAATCAACAGACCCAAGCCTTACACGGAGATTTTCGCCCAGCACAGCGGCGAGATTCTGGGCCTCATCTCGAAGTTTTCCGCCGTCGACGAAAAGGGTCGCTACCTCCACTGGCACGATTTCCGTCATCGGGTGCCCTCAGGGATCAACGCGGAAGCGGCCTGGTGCACCGTCAAACTGTCCCGAAGCCTGATGCAGAAATTCATCGGGCTCACCGCCGAGAATGGCGACCCGTTCAAATACTGCCTTCCCGATTACGCCCAGACGGTCATTCACGCCATTGAGCACATCAATGCCCGGCTCGGGCTGACGGTGTCGAAAGCCTCGCCCGTCAACGAGAACAATCTGTTCCTGGTCGAGTCGCTGATGATGGAAGAGGCGATTTCCAGCGCGCAGCTGGAAGGCGCGGCAACTACCCGGAAGGTCGCCAAGGAAATGCTCGAAAAGGAACGCGAGCCGGTCAATGACGACGAGCGGATGATCTTCAACAACTTCATGCTGATGAAACTGGCAAAACACAGCAGCGAGCAGCCCCTCTCCCTCGAACTGATCCGGCGCTTCCACGCCGAGGCCACGCGCGACATCCAGGAAGAGCACGCCTGCCCGGGAGAAATCAGAAGGACCAATGACATCCATGTCAAAGGCCGTGACGAGGAAATCGTCCACCAGCCGCCGGATGCCGCCTTGCTGCTGGAGCGCCTGGAGAGGCTCTGCGACTTCGCCAACCAGCACCATGACGGCCAGGATGGCCGGACCTTCATCCACCCCACGGTGAAGGCGATCATCCTGCACTTCATGATCGGCTATGAGCATCCCTTCAACGATGGCAACGGCAGGACGGCGAGGTGCCTGTTCTATTGGTACATGCTGAAAAGCGGCTACTGGGCGTTCGAGTACATTTCCATCAGCACGCTGTTGAAGCAGGCGCCGGTGCAGTATGGCGAGTCGTACCTGTTCACCGAGACCGATGATTTCGACCTGACCTATTTCGTCTACCACCAGCTCAGGATCATCGAGCGGGCGATGGATGGGTTCCTGGCCTACATCGAGAACAAGCGCAACGAGCTGCATGAAGTCATGGAGCTGCTCATGGAGTCCGGCTTCGGCAAAGACCTGAACTTCAGGCAGATCCAGTTGCTGAAAAAGGTGCTGCGCGACCCCGGCAGGCTGTTTGTCGCGAAGGAAGTGAAGAATGACTTCGATGTGTCGGAGGGGACCGCCCGGACCGACCT
>DQAA01000363.1 GCA_003523465.1 Pseudomonas sp. | reverse complement strand
TCCCAGCTGGGCGACCAGACCATCACCGTGCGCTCCCTGCGGGACGACGATCATTTCGATTTCAAGGTGAAGGTGGTGACTCCGCACTCCGAGCTGAAGCCGGACAAGGGCCCGGACAGCCCCGGCATGGTGCCGATCAATCCTGCCGAGGGGAAATTCGCCGTCGAGCCTGGGCTGCTTTCCAGGCTGTCGATACGCGCCCTGCGCAGCGATGGATCGGGGGACGACGAATGCCGACTCACCTTCACCCTGGTCAGTGGCGCCGATCCGGACGCGCTGGGCGTGGTGTTCGATCCACCCTTTGGCGAGACGGTCAATTGCGGGCCGGATGGCGTTGCACTGCTGAACATCGACTGTACCCAGGCGGCATTCCTGCCCAACAGCGATCCACACAGCAACGAGTTCACGGTGCAGGTGATGTCCAACCTCGGTGTCAGCCTCGAGCTGAAGTTGCGCCTGCGCTACCTGCTGGACCTGGCCAAGAGCGAGCTGCATTTCTTCCGCGGGACCAACGACTACTTCGATCAGGCCGGGTTCTCGGGACGCTTGCGTCGGCGTAATGGCGACGCTCCGCTGCTCCTGCGCGATGGCGCCCGCACCTTGCGTCTGACCCTGGATGGCGTACCGGACGCAGTCGAAACGCAAATACTTGCTTATGAGCAGGAGGGCACATGGCTGCACGCTCCGGTGTTCACGGGCAAGACGGGGGAGGTCGGTACCCGCTGTACGTTCCAGGCCGCTGGCGACCTGGGCAAGCGCATTCAGTTCGCCGGCAGCAGTGTCTATGAGGCGAAGAAGGTCATCGGTGATGGTGTTCTGGTCGCTGCCGCCAGCGACGATCCGGGTCTGATCGTTGACGGCACCCTGTACATCGTCGATCAGGGCGGTACCTATGACCTGAGCCTGGTCCTGAGCGATGGCGAGGGACCGATAGCGGGTGCGGTGCTCTTGCCCCCCAGCATCAAGGTCGAGGGTGTGGAGTTCCGCTGTAGCGGCCCCACCGATGCTTCGGGCCGGACCCACATCGAGGTCGATACGGTGGGAGCGTCCCTCGGGGCTACCCATGCAATCGCTGCCATGGTCGGCAACGTTGTGCGCAACGTGAGAGTGCGGGTCGTCGAGATGGTGCAAACCGAGGTGGACATGGCGCTGAACGACGCCAGGCAGCTCGATGCAACGGTGACGTTCACCCGGCGCGAGGGGCGGTCGTTTGCCGATGTCGGCAGCTGGAGTGGCTATATCAGGATTGTCGATGGGTTCATCGCGCCGTTCGCGGTGGGCCATCACCCGCAACGGGTCACCTGGACACGTGAAGGCCTGGATACGCCTGTGCCTGCTGTCCTGCAGGTCGGCCTGTCACTACCTACCTCCCTGCGCCGGCTGCTGATCGGCGACACCGAGTTCCCGATCACTGACGACATGGCTGAAAAAGGAGACGAATCATGAACCCTATCTTCGCCGAACTTGCCGAAGACCACCGCGACGCACTGGTCGCCTACTACCTCGGCCAGATCGTTCCACAACATCCCGTACCCGCCGGTCGCGGGCTGGTCACCGAGCAGGACCTGTACGAATTCCTGCTGATCGACAACCAGGTCAGCGCCAAGGTCGATACCAGCTGGATCGCCATGGCCATTGCCAGCCTGCAGCAGTACATCCATGCCATCTTCAACGGCATGGAGCCTGGCTACCTGGGCATGCTGGACGGCCGCGAGCAGCAGCAATGGCGCGAGGCCAAGAGCGAATACTCGATCTGGGGCGCCAACCAGATGCTGCGCGACTACCCGGAAAACTTCCTGGTGCCGAACCTGCGGCTGAAGCAGACCTCGGCCTTCCGCGAGTTCATCGGCGATACCGACCAGAGCCGGATTTCCAAGGATTCCGTGCAGCGTGCGTTGCAGCACTACCTGGACAAGTTCGAGCGGATCGCCAACCTGGATGTCACCACCGGCTATATCGATGGCCTGGATTTCCGCAATGCCGACTACTACTTCATCGGTCGCCAGAACGTCGAGCCCCGTGCCTGGTTCTGGCGCAAGGCCGAGATACGCTTTGGCCAGCCCGATGAAAACCAGGAGGAAGACGACTATCTGAGCCCCACCGCCTGGAGCGAGTGGATGCCGGTGGAGGTTCCCAAGGGCCATGAGGTGATCCACATGCGGCCTTTGGTGCTGGAGGGCCGGGTGTATGTGGTGTGGGTCGAGCAGCGTCGCGAGCAGCAACCGGTTCCTGCGGCACAGGCCGAAGTGCCGGGGCTGATGCAGGAGGTGATCCGCTACACGATCAAGCTGGCCTACCGCGCCCTGGACGGTACCTGGTCGGTGCCGATGAGCTACGACCTGCTGCTAGAGGGCCCGCTCATCTATCACCGGCTCATGGCCTTCGTCAACGAGGCTGATCCGCAGGCGAAGAAGATCGTCATCGGGTTTGCCGTGAACAAGGACAAGACCGTCGAGGCGCTGGTTCTGGATATGCGTTTCAAGGTTCTGTTCCAGAAACTGGTGGATAAGGACGGCGGGGATGACAGCCTGCTCGGCAAGATTGCCTCCGGTGTCAGGTATTTCATCGAGCCACCGATGACGTTGCAGCATCCGCTGGCGACCGACAAGCCACTGCATCTGGTGGTGCGCAACGTGGCTGGTGGAGAGCATGCCGTCAACGGTGAATACAATGGCAGGCTGTGGCTGGAGTGCCGGATGGGGCTCAATAACGAAGGGCCTTGTGTGTGGGTACAGGGCCGCTCCGACCTCTCCCTGGGCTACCAAATCCCGATTTCGTCGCTTTTCAGCATGGACGGCTACAAGGGCGCGACGAACACTTGGAAGTGGTCCTCGCACGTTAGCCTTAACGGAAACATATGGAGTGAGCAGAGGGTGCAATCTGTCGTTGCCAACGAACCGTTCGTGGTTGCACTCGGTTTCTCGCCGCTCGGTTCGATCAACCATTACGAGATCACCATTCCCGAAGAGGTTCCAAAGGCTCCGATCCTGACCGGCAGGGATGGTGGCCTGTATCTGGATCTGCACAACCTCGGCTTGAAGGGCCTGCGCTACGTGCAACTGAACACCCTGTTCGCCAAGGAGCTAGTGGCCCGGGCGATGATCTCGGTGGATGCCCTGATCAGCTGGGATACCCAACACATCAAGGAACCCCTGCTGCCGGAGTCGGATGAAGAGCGGGACATGGACTTCCACGGCGCCAACGGCCGCTACTTCTGGGAACTGTTCTTCCATATCCCCCATGCGGTGGCCACGCGCTTGCACCACGAGTTCGATTTCCAGGGCGCGGAGCAGTGGCTGCATTACATCTTCAACCCGCAGGCACGAATCAAGCCCACCAAACCACCCAGCCCCTTCTACTGGTCGGTACGCCCGCTGGAAGAACCGGGCCGCGGCGAGTACGAAATCGACGGCATCACCGACCCGGACGCCATCTGCTATTCGAAGCCGGTGCATTACCGCAAGGGCATCTTCGCCTTCTACGTGCAGAACCTGCTGGCCTATGGCGACCAGTTGTACCGTCGCCTGACCCGGGATTCACTCAACGAAGCCAAGCTCATCTATATCCGTGCCCTCAGCCTGCTCGGCCCGCGCCCGGACAACCGCATGATCGGGCGCTGGGAGCCGGTGAGCCTGGAACAGGCCGCGACACCGGAAGAGGGCATGTTCGCCGGGATCGAAGCGAGCCTGCCGCCGGGCCTGCCGCTGCTGCAGACCTGCGACAGCACGCCGTGGCTTGAACTGCTCGACTCGCCGCGTTTCCGCCTGCCGGTCAACACCCAGTTGCTCGACCTGTGGGACCAGCTGGAAAGCCGGGTCAGCAACCTGCGCAACAACCGCACCATCGATGGCAAGGAACTGATGCTGNNACTGGCCAATCCTCTCGATCTGCTGCGTGCCCAGAACAGCGGCAGCGGCCTGGTCCAGCGCAGTGTCGGGAGCATGGCGCCGGTGCTGGCGTTCCGCTTCAGGGCGCTGTTGCCGCGCCTGCAGAGCGCGGTGGAAACCCTCAGCCGTTTCGGCGAGCAGGTGCGCCTGTACCGTGAGATGAAGGACCGCGCCGAGCAGGAAGAACTGCAACAGGCCCATGTCCTGGAACTGTCGCAGTTCGCCATCCAGTTGCAGGGGGTTGCCCTNNGTTGCTGGCGCTGCAGGCGAGCCGACGGGTGATCGACCAGCGCCGGGCGCACTACGAGCGCCTGGCCGCCGAGAACATCTCGCCCTCCGAGCGGCAGTCCATGGAGCTGTACCAGAACGCAGCGATCACCGACACCGCCGCCAGCGTGGTCGATGGTGTCGCCGGTGCCGTCCACCTGGCCTCGATCATCATCACGGCATTCGGTGGCGGTCCGACCCGTGTCGGTTCGGCGCTGGACTCCGCAGCGCGCACGATGCACTCGGTGGCCAGTGTCCAGCGTTTGACCGGCGACAGCCTGGCCATCACCGAGCAATACCGCCGTCGCCAGCAGGAATGGCTGTTGCAGCGCGACCAGGCCGCCGCCGAACTGGAGGCCATCGACGAACAGATCGTCGCCCAGCGCGGCGCCATCGAGATGGTCAAGGTGCAGATCGCCCAGGCCGGCAAGGCCGAGCAGCAATCCCAGGACTACTACCGTTTCCTCAAGACCCGCAGCACCAATGCCGGCCTCTACCACTGGCTGCTGACCCAGATGTCGACCTTCTACTACCAGGCCTACGACGCGGTGGTTGCCTTGTGCCTGAACGGCGAGGCGAGTTGGCACTACGAAATGGGCGACTACCAGANNATCCAGCCCAATGTCTGGTTCGACAACCACTTCGGCCTCACCGCCGGCGATGCCCTGCGCCTGCAGCTGCTGCGCATGGAGTCGGCCTGGCTGAAGCGCTTCGAACGGCGCCAGGAGCTGGTGCGCACTGTGTCGCTCAAGCAGCTGTTCAGCCAGTCGGGTAGCGAACAGACCTGGGAGGAAGCACTGGAGGGCGTGATAAGCGAGGGCGTGGTCAATTTCGAGCTGGCGCCGCAGTTGTTCGATGGGGATTATCCAGGGCATTTCCTGCGGCAGTTGGTGAGTGTTTCGGTATCGCTGCCGGCGTTGGTCGGGCCCTACCAGGAAGTGCGGGCGGTGCTGACCCAGGTCTCCAGCCGCACCGTGCTCAAGGCCGATCCGCGGGCCATGAACGAGCTCTATGGCCAGAATGACCACAGCGCCGCCAACATCCTCTACAACCCGCGGGCCAGCCAGAGCATCTGCCTGTCTCGTGGGGTCGACGATCATGGCGTGTTCCAGCTCGACTTCAATGACGAGCGCTACCTGCCGTTCGAGGGGACCGGGGCGCTGTCCCACTGGGAGTTGCGCTTCCCGCGGCATGACAAGGAAGAGCAGGCGGCGATGCTGGCCAGCCTCACCGACATCATCGTGCAGGTACGTTACACCGCCCTGGCGGGCGGGCCGGACTTCGTCGCACATGTGGAGACGTTGATCGGGGATTGAGGTGGGAGAGGTCCGCTCTGGTGGCTCTGATCTGTCCGTTGGCATTGACACGGCTTAGGGTGACTTGCGGCCCAGGGCCTGTTGTACATTGGCCCGGTAGCAAGCCACCCTGCGGACGGAGGTGTCACGGCGATCGACGCACGACCGTTCCGGCGTATGCTCATGTAGCCGCCGGTCCATGGTACGGCCGTTTCAAAACGAGTGGCGGCGTGAAATAGCGCGTTTTGCGGAAATACTTGGCCTCGGTGAAGGTGGTACGACCTCTTTTACGGATAAAGGGGCCTCCGTTCCGGCCTGGTCGGTGTTTGGCTCGACCTTGATCATGATGGACGCTTCAAGCAGTTGGTTATCTTCGTCCCAGTCCTGATCTTTCNNGGTCAGGGCCGTCATATCGAGCTCCTCGATGATATGGGCGGCTGACTTGCCAGTGGGTGTCCCCTTCAAGAACACGGTCCTCATTTCCTCCGAACCGTTCTCCAGTCCGGTCAGAGCCTCCAGCGTTTCATAGTTGATAACCGATTTGTACTTGATCACGGAGGGGCGTTGTCCGACAAAACCGAAACGCTCGGCGACCATTCTCGCTTGAACAAGGGCAATGTCGCTGGCAAAGAAATTGTTGGTCTTGGTGTCCTTGGTATTGAACTTGAATGTCCACTTGTCTGGCTGGAACTTGTTCAAGAACGAGTTGACTTCGCCCCTTTTGGGCTCGTATCTGGAGTCCAGTTCATAGGGGCTTGGGAGTGGGACCCCGTCAGGTTCAGCAGGATCCGTCTCCATGTCTTCCGTCAAGGACCATTCGTGGGAAAAGTGCTCCTCGATGAAGGCTTCGCGCTGGGCCTTGCCAGGGCGGTCCAGCTGTTTTGGCGTGTTCATCAGCCCTTGATCATCTCGTTGTGTTACGGGGCTATTGCCGACGAAGCGATACCGATTAAGCCCATCCATATGCCCCGCCGGATCCGGATTGATCCAGCGCATCAGCCATGGTGCGTAGTAGCGCAGTCCGTAGTAGTAGAGCCCTGTGCTGTCGCGCTCCTTGCCTGAGTAACGGCGGGTCTTGTAGCTTGCCTCCACAGCCGAATTGGCCGCCCACCACGCCGTCCCCCCGAAGGGGTAGTAGCCCTCATGGCTGATGATGTTCGCCTGGCCATCCAGCTCCAGACCGGAGCTGTCGTGCAGGTCGTCGAGACTGTAGCGCAGTTGCGGATTGGCGATACCCTCGGGCTGGCCTTCGCTCCAGATCAGGCAGCGCACCGCGCAGCGGCCGGCCTGGGTGGTGATCACGGCGAAGCGCTCGCCGGCATGGGTATGTAGTTCCAGACCCGGCAGGTAGCGGATTTCATTGGACTGCATGCGACCAGAGACAAGGTGCGTGGCTACCTTCCTCACCCGCAGGCCGTCACTGCCGTAGCGGTAGTGTTCTTCATCGTGGGTGCCATCAGCGCGTACCACCTGACGGGTGCTGTGCAGCTGGTTGCGGGCGTTCCATTGCAAAGGCAGGCCAGCGCGCAACTGCTGCAGGTTGCCATTGGCATCGAAAGCAGTCAGCGGATTGCCGGGCTCGGGCACGGCGTGG
Source organism: Pseudomonas sp. (assembly GCA_003523465.1). Taxonomy (GTDB): domain Bacteria; phylum Pseudomonadota; class Gammaproteobacteria; order Pseudomonadales; family Pseudomonadaceae; genus Aquipseudomonas. The sequence continues at coordinate 5,162 of DQAA01000363.1, read as the reverse complement.
TTACTGTTTTGCGCCACGGTCATGACCCGTGTGTAGGACTGCTGTCCGATATGTTGCAGGGACAACAGGTTGCCACTGGCGTCATAGTCGTAGTGCTGGCGGTAGTTGAGCAGGCGGCTGGTATCGCCCGGGTTGGGTGCCAGGTCGGGCAAGGCCGGGCCGATCATGGCGCCAGCGGCCTCGCGCCCCGTGGCTGTGCGCAGTTGATCGAGCGAGTCGTAGGTGAAGGTACTGACGGGGTCGATACGCTGATTGGCGAAGTGCCTGACCGGCTGGCTGAGGTCTTNNGGTCATAGCCGTAAAGCAGGTCCTGAAGTGTCGAGCGGCCTGGGCGGCTGGCACTCAGGCGCTTGAGACGGCCGTCGGCAGGATCGTATTCGGCATGGCTGGTCACGCCGTTGCCGGCTGTCTGGGTTTCGATCTGGCCGAAGGCGTTGTAGCGGATATCGGTCAATAGCGGGTGGGATGAGCCGTCCGCCAATTCAAGTAGGGTTTCGCATGGTTGACCGCTGAGGGAGAACCGCGAGTGCTCGCGGTTGCCGAGGGCATCGACCCGTTCCAGCACTTCTCCAAGGGGGCTGTAGCGAAATGCGGCGCTTGCCGCGGAATCGGGGTCGACTTCTGTCGGCCAGTCCGGCAGGTCCAGTGTCTTGAGGAGGTAGCGGGTTTCTTCCTGCTCTGCGCCAGTGAGGCTGTAGCCGTTGATGAGGCGCGTGCCGGCCTCGTCGTCGTGGCTGATCAAGCGACCACGCCGATTGGCACCGGCAACGGTGGACCATGTGAAACGCTCGGCGACACGTCCTGGCTGCTCGGTGGCGGTTTCGCGGATCAGCACCGGACGCAGCAGGTCGTCGTACTCGGTCTGCCAATGGTTGCCTCGGGTATCCCAGCGCTCCAGCACCTGACCCGCCTCGCCAGGTAGTGCCAACAGCCAGCCGGCATCGCGGCTCTGGTTCAGCAGCGGGAGGCCGGAAAGCGAGGCGACGACTTGCTGGCTTGGCGCAAGGCTGGCGTCTTGTTGAAGCTGTTCGAACAGGCGCGGATCCCATTGCTGGCGGCACTGCTCATTGGCGTCGACATGGGTAAGTTCGACCCGACGCTGGGTGGCCTGCTGTGCCTCGACTCGCAGCCAGACCACACGGCGTACGGCCAAGCCGCGTCCGTCACGCACATCCAGGCTTGGGGTGTACTGATGGAGCTGAGGCGTTCCAGGCATTGCGGCGTCCTCCTGCTTGCTGATGGAACACGGCGTTGTCTATAGCTGGCGATTCTTCAGCGGTGATGATGAGCGGACCTTTTCCGCGAAGCGCCGCTCTGGCGTCACCCGACCGGTCACCACCTGAGTGATCCTGGGCAAAATTCCGCTGCAGTTGAAACAGGCCGGAAAGTCCGAGCCGACCTCCTGTCCCGGGGCCCTGACCAGCCGTTCGGTAAAGAAGAAGCCCTGGCTCAGGGTAGCTTGCAGAGCCTTCGGCTCGGCGTGTTGCAGCAAGGTGTTCAGGGCCCTGACCTCGGCGTGCAAACCAGGAATGCCGGCGCCGAGCGGAATGCGGAAGTGGCTGTCCTCGATATGATCGCGGATCAGTTTTTCCAGATAGGGATGCAGTTCGGTTCCACTTTGCGTATAGGCATCCCGGATGCCCCTGAGCATGGCGTTGGAATTGCTGACGACGTAATAGCCCAGGTGCCTGGGAGGCTCGTTGGGAATCGGGGCGAAGGTCAGCGAGCTTTTGCGCTGGATCAGCAACACTCCCGGGAACGGGTTGCGCGGGCTCAGGCTGCCGCTGAGGTTGATGAACCCGGACTGGTACAGCTCGTCTTCACCCAGCATGACCCCGGCATGGGCGCTGGCGGCCTTGACCCCGGCCTCGGTCAGCAGCCCTGGATGTTCCCTGATAAAGCGCTGGCGTTGTTTGTCGTTTTTCATCTTTTTAAGATCCGCCGTGGTTTGTCGGGCGCTCCCGAGGATCTCCTGGGTCTGCGTCGAGAACAGGCTGCGACGGCTGGCGAGTATCGGGTTGTTCTGCAGATAGGCCTGGGCCAGTTGCGTGCGATGGGGACGCCGGTCGGCAAGGTCCAGGGCATCCACCAGGGTCAGGCCGGCGGCATCCTTGAGGGTGAGCGGATTGTTGCGAACCATGCAGTACAGGTTCAGCCCGTCCACATCCCCTGCCGGGTCCGGGTTGATCCAGCGTGCCAGCCAGGGTGCGTAGTAGCGCAGACCGTAGTTGTAGAGGCCGGTGCTATCGCGCTCCATGCCTGAATAACGGTGGGTCTTGTAGCTCGCTTCGAGGGCCGAGTTCGCGGCCCACCAGGCCGTACCGCCGAAGGGGTAATAGCCTTCATGGCTGATGATTCGCGCCTCGCCGTCCAGTTCCAGAGCGCTATGGTCGTGAGGGTCGCTCAGGCTGTAGCGCCACTGTGGGGAGGCGATGCCGTCGGGCCGGCCTTCGCTCCAATGCAGGCAGCGCAGTCCGCACCGACCGGCCTGGCTGGTGATCACCGTAAAGCGTTCACCTTGCCGGACGTGCACTTCCAGGCCCGGCAGGTAGCGGGTTTCGCTGTGTTGCATGCGCCCGGAGACCTGGCGCATCACCACCTTGCGGACACGCAGGCCGTCGCCGCCGTAGCGATAGCATTCTTCGTCGTTTTCGCCGTTTTTCCGGAGCACCTGACGGGTTCCGTGCAATTGATTGTTGGCGTTCCAGGTCAACGGCTGGCCGGACTGCAATTCCAGCAGGTTGCCGTTCGGGTCGAAGGCAGTGAGTGGATCGCCGGGCGTGGCGACGGCGCGGTTGCTGTCATCGGCAACCCTCATGGTCCGGGTGTAAGGCTGCTGTCCGATATGTTGCAGCGACAGCAGATTGCCGCTGGCGTCGTACTCGTACAGTTGACGGTAATTGAGCAGGCGGCTGGTATCGCCGGGATCGGGGCCCGGTTCTGGCAGTTCCGGACCGATCAAGGCTCCGGCCGCTTCGCGGCCAGTCGCCGTGCGTAGTTGATACAGCGAGTCGTAGCTGAACGTACTGACGGGATCGACGCGTTGGTTGGCGAAGTGGCTGACCGGCTGACTGAGGTCTTCGATACGCACCACGTTGCCGACCCGGTCATAGGCGTAAAGCAGGTTCTGAAGCTTCGAGCGCCCCGGACGAGTGTCACTGAGCCGCTTGAGGCGGCCGTCGGCGGGATCGTATTCGGCGTGGCTGATGACGCCGTTGCCGGCGGTCTCGGACTCGATCCGGCCGAAGGCGTTGTAGCAGGTGTTGCTGATCAGCAGGTGGTTCGTGCCGTCTGCCAGTATCAGGTTCGATTCGGCCAATTCGCCGCCGTGGGTGAACCGAGAGCGTTCCCGGTTGCCCAGGGCATCGGTACGCTCCAGCAATTCGCCGAGCGGGCTGTAGTGGAAGAGGGTGCTGGCACCGTCGCCGGGTTCGAGCGGGGCGTCGGGCCAGTTCGGCAGGTCCAGGCTTACAAGGAAATGTCGGGTTTGTCGCTGTTCCTGGCCGGTGAGGTTATAGCTGTCGATCAACTGGCTGCCGGCGTTGTCGTCGTGACGGACCAGGCGGCCGCGCTGATTGAGATTGCTGTCGCCGGAATAGGTGAAGCGTTCGGCGACGCGTGTGGCGTTCTCCCGTACAAGCACCGGGCGCAGCAGGTCGTCGTATTCGGTTTGCCAATGACTGCCCCGGATGTCCCANNCCCAGGTTTCGCTGGCATGGCCAGCCTCGCCCGGCAGCGACAGCCTCCAGCCGGCGTCGCGGCTTTCGCTCGACAAGGAGCGGCCCGAGAGTGACGTCAGGGTCTGCTGGCTGGGCAAGGGGTTGTCGTTCTGGAACAGGCGCGGGTCCCATTGCCGGTGGCACTGCCCGTTGACATCGATACGAGCCAGGTTGATTCGCGCTTCTGCCGCCTGAAGCACATCGGCGCGGCAGTAGGCAACCTGGCGCACGACCAGCGCGCGGGCGTCGTGCGCGGTCAGGGCGGGGGTTCGATGATGGACCTGCCGGGTTGCTGGCATTTCGATCAGCCCTCCATCTCCGCCCAGGTATCGTTCTCGTCCTCGCTGATGCTGTACCACGGCAGGTAGCGCTGCCGCCGCATGTATCCCTTGGCGGTCAGCACCCGTACTTCGCGCCCGAGGGGGTCGTAGAACTGCTGGTCGTTGTAGCCGAACAGGCGGAACGAGGCGTCGTTGATGTAGCGCCAGCGCTCGGCGAAGTAGGGCCGGTAGACCCGCACCGGCAGGCCCTTGTTGTTGTATTCGACCCGCTCGCTGACCCGCCAGCGCTCGGCGGCGTCCACCTGCACCGGCTGGCCGTCCTCGAGGATCAGCTCGCCATTTTCATCGACGGCGTAGGCCATGCCCGGCTCGACTTTCTGCTTGCTCTGCAATGCGCGGCCAAAGCCGTCGCTGCTGCTCAGGCTGATCCGGATCTGCAGTTCGGGATCACCGGGATAACGGTCGGCCAGGAGTACCGCGCTCTGCACCGGCTGGCGGGTTTCCACTGGCTGCATCCAGCTGAAGGCGTCGTAGTAGCAGGCGCTGGCGGCGTTCTGCAGGGCCGCATGGGGATCGGCCAGGGCGCTGGCGAGGTCTTCGCTTTCGCGCTGGTATTCGCTCAAGGGGGCAAACCCCGCCGGCTCGCCGTGCTCGGTGCCGTGGAAACTGCTCGCCAGCATCCGTCCGAAGCCGTCGTACAGGGCTTCCTGGACATTGTCGTTGGGGTCGGTGATGTGCCGGGGCTGCAGGCAGTGATAGTCGAAGCTGGCCAGGGTCCGGCAGCCGTCGGGCAGGGTCACGCTGCTGATCTGGCAGTAGTACGGATCGTGAGCGACGTTGGTCAGGCCATGACTGCGGGTTTCGCGAAAAGCCAGGGTGCGGTGGAAGGCGCTGGCCGGGGCGTAGGTGGTGAAGCCCTGGCGGATGGCCCAGAGTTCGAGGTCCGCTTGCTCCGGAAGGAAGGCGGGCATCGGCTCGTAGTTCAGCTCAAGCAGTTTTCCCCGCAGCTCGTCGCGGCTCATCACCCGGTCGTAGGCCTGCATCGCCTGTTCGTTGAGCTCGGCGCTTTCCAGGTAGCCGGGCAGGGCTTCGAAACTGGCCTGGCCATCCGGCAGCTCTTCGCGGGTGGCGCTGTCGGCGGCCTGGTAGCGCTGCACGGTCT
>DQAA01000158.1 GCA_003523465.1 Pseudomonas sp. | reverse complement strand
GCTTGCCAGCGATGAGGCCCGAAAGAACGCTGCAAATCAACGAGACAGGAACGCCAGCAGATCCTCGTTCAACTGCTGCGCATGAGTCACCGCAAATCCGTGCGGCGCCCCGCTGTACACGGTCAGTTCAGCCCCGCGGATCATCTGCGCGGCCTTCTTGCCGGTAGTCTCGAACGGCACGATCTGGTCGTCGTCACCGTGGATCACCAGGGTCGGCACATCGATCCTGGCCATGTCCGGGCGGAAGTCGGTCTCGGAGAACGCCGTCACGCAATCCAGGGTGCCCTTGAGCGAGGCCATCAGGGCGATGTTCAAGGTCTGCGCCTGCACCCCCTGGGACACCTTCTGCCCGTGGTTGATGCCATAGAACGGCGCGGCGAAGTCGGCGATGAATTGCGCACGATCGGCACGGATTCCGTCGCGGATACCATCGAACACCGATTTATCGACGCCTTCCGGATTGTCCTCGGTCTTGATGAACAGCGGGGTCACCGCGCCGAGCAGGACCAGGCCGGCCACCCGCTCGCTGCCATGCCGGGCGATATAGCGGGTGACGTCGCCACCGCCCATGGAGAAGCCCACCAGGGTCACGTCATCGAGGTCGAGATGCTCGATCAACTGGGCGATGTCGTCGGCGAAGGTGTCGTAGTCATACCCCGTCCACGGCTGGCTGGAGCGCCCGAAACCCCGGCGATCGAAGGCGATGGCGCGATAGCCGCGGCTGGCCAGGAACTCCATCTGTACATCCCACATGTCGGCATCCAGCGGCCAGCCGTGGCTGAACAGCACGGGCTTGCCGCTGCCCCAGTCCTTGTAATAGATCGCGGTGCCGTCACGGGTTACGAGGGTGCTCATGGGTTATCTCCTGAAAATGCGTAGGTAGGTTTCTTGAGTTCGTGAAGGTCGATTCGTTCAGGCGCGCAGCCAGCCGGCGCAGACACGGGTTACCAGGGGCATGATGAAAAACACCACCGGCAGGATGACGAACAGGTTGCCGATCAGATTGCCGGTGAGCGGCCCGCCCAGCGCCGGGACCGCGGCGAACAACGGCGCCAGCAGGGCCGGCACCAACAAGGTCATGGGGCAGATCACCAGGTAGGTCAGCAGCGCCTGTTTCCAGCGCGGCGGTTGCTTCGCGCCGCTGGTGGCCGGGGTGAACCAGAATTCGGGATCGTCATGGACCTCGGTGTGGTCGCCACCGTCGAGCAGCGGCATGACTTCCTCGATCATGGCCTGGCGCTCGGCCGAGTTGACCCAGGACTGCAGGCGGGCCGATTCGCAGAAGCGCACCACCGTGGTGAAATGCCGGCCGCCCTCTTCCGGACGGATCACGTTCACACCCAGGTGGCCGGGCTGTTGACGCGCGGCGTGGACGGCACGCTTGAGCCATTGCTCGTAGGTGTCCAGTGCGTCGGCGCGGACCTTGTGCTGGATGACCAGCGTGACCACGTTGGCGGTGTCCTGAGTGGTGGTGTTCATGGGCAATCTCCCTGGCGATAAGTGGTGTGTCGCGTTGATGGGAGAAGCTTAAAATCATGACCTTTGATGCGCTAGATAGCTTATTTCGCCTTTAGCGTTCCATTTAAGGAACGACAAAACCTTGAACATTTCCCCACTGGCCGTCTTGCCCTGCGGGAAATATCCTACGAGCCCTTCAGAAAATGATGATTTCCACACCGTGCTGAGCAACTGGGGTCTGTTTCTTGCCGCATTCGGCGCCGCCACCTTGCTGCCACTGCAATCCGAAGCGGTGCTGGTGGGCCTGCTGCTGCACGATCCACAGGCCGTGGTGGCACTGTTGCTGGTCGCAACCCTGGGCAATGTGCTGGGCTCGATCATCAACTGGCTGCTGGGTCGGGCCCTGGAGCGTTGGCGTGAGAAGCGCTGGTTCCCGTTTTCCGCCGCGCAACTGGAAAAGGCGCAGCAGCGCTACCGGCGCTATGGCCAGTGGTCACTGCTGCTGAGCTGGATGCCGGTGATCGGCGACCCGCTGACCTTGATCGCCGGGATCATGCGCGAGCCGTTCTGGCGTTTCGTGCTGCTGGTGACCATCGCCAAGGGCGCGCGCTATCTGGTGCTGGCGCTGATCACCCTGGGCTGGATCGGGCACTAGAACCGTTGCAACTGCATCTCTTGCAAACGGCTGAGGGTGCGGCGGAANNTCCAGGTATCCCTGGGTATAGAGCGACGCCAACGGCACGTCCGCCTCCAGATAAAGCGCCACGCGCTGGTCGTAGCACTCGTCCACCAGGGCAATGAAACGCCGCGCGCCATCATCGTGGGGTGACAGCTGCGGCAGCTCGCGATCACCGGCCACCACCCGTTCGGCGGCGTCTTCGGTACCGCGGGCGATCTTGCCGGGTCGCTGCGCCCCGCTCAGGGCCGGCACGCCGCTGAGCAAGATCGCCTTGAAGCCTTCGCACAGGGCCATGAACTCCATGGCGGCCAGGGGTTGCTCGCAGAGATGCGGGTAATCGCACCAGAGCACCGTATCGTTGCGGCGGATCACCTGGACGCTGCGGTAACCGACCTGCAAGGTTTCATCGGTCGAGGGCGCGTCGCCGCCAAGTTCGTTGAAAACCTGTTCCAGCGCGCAGGGTTTCCCGGCTTCGCGGACCCAGTAACGCTGCCGTTCGGCGCCGGGGTGCAGGCGGTGATCCTGTTCGCCGTGGACCGGCACCACCTGCATGGCCGCCTCGATGGCGGCAATGGCCGGGAGGAAGCGCTCGCGATTGAAACCGTCGGCATACAGCTGTTGCGGTGGCAGGTTGGAGGTGGCGACCACCACCACGCCTGCCTCGAACAGCACCTGGAACAGCCGGCCAAGAATGATCGCGTCGCCGATGTCGTTGACGAACAGTTCGTCGAAGCACAGCACGCGGATTTCTTCGGCGAGGGAACGGGCCAGGGCCTGGAGCGGGTCGGCGGTGCCGTTGAGCTGGAACAGGCGCTGGTGGGTCCAGCGCATGAAATGGTGGAAGTGCTGGCGGCGCGAGGGGATGGTCAGGCAGCTATGGAACTGGTCCATCAGCCAGGTCTTGCCCCGGCCAACCGGCCCCCAGAGGTAGACGCCCTGGGCCGGTTCACCCTGCTGCAGAGCGTCGAAACAGGCTTGCAGGGCTTCGACCGCGGCCTGCTGGGCCGGGTCGGGGAGAAAGCCCTGCTGGTCGATGGCCTGGCGATAAAGGGCCAGGGGGGTAAGGCCGGTGGACATGCTGACCCTCGGGGAAAAAGGGCACAGGGTATATCAGTAAGCCATTATTTGTATGTGGATTTATCCCGTCTTATTCGGCCAGGCCCACCTTGAGCAATTCCCCATCCTCTTCATCCGTCAGCAGGTAGAGGAACCCGTCCGGCCCGACCCGCACCTCCCGCACCCTGGCATTCAACTGCCCGAGGATCCGCTCTTCATGGACGATCTTGTCGCCGTCGAGCTGCAAGCGGATCACTTCCTGCGCCGCCAGCGCGCCGATGAACAGGTTGTGATCCCACGGCTTGAACCTGCCGCCGTCATAAAACGCCATGCCACTGATGGCCGGGGACTTTTCCCAGACATGATGCGGTACCACCGTGCCCTCGACTTCCTTGCCCTTGGCCTCGGGAATCGGCATCAGCGAGTAGTTGATGCCGTGGGTCGCCAGTGGCCAGCCGTAGTTCTTGCCGGGCTTGGGGATGTTGATTTCATCGCCGCCGCGCGGGCCGTGCTCGTGGGTCCAGAGCTGCCCGGTCCAGGGGTTGAGCGCGGCGCCCTGCTGGTTGCGGTGGCCGTAGGACCAGATCGCCGGCTGCACGTTTTTCTGGCCGACGAAGGGGTTGTCCTTGGGAATCTCGCCATCGGGGAAGATGCGCACCACCTTGCCCTGCAGTTTGTCGAGGTCCTGGGAGGTCGCCCGCTCGTTGTTTTCGCCGAGGGCGATGAACAGGTGGCCGTTGCGGTCGAACACCAGGCGCGAGCCGAAGTGGTTGCCGCTGGAGAGCTTGGGCTCCTGGCGGAAGATCACGTTGAAGTCTTCCAGGCTCGCCAGGTCGGTGGACAGTCGCCCGCGCCCTACCGCCGTGCCGGCCTTGCCGCCTTCACCACCGCCCTCGGCAAAGGACAGGTAGACCATCCGGTCCTTGTTGAACCCGGGTGACAGCACCACGTCGAGCAAACCGCCCTGCCCCTTGGCCCAGACCTCCGGCACACCATTGAGCGGCGCGCCGACCCGGCCTTCCGGGCCGATCACCCGCAGGTT
>DQAA01000163.1 GCA_003523465.1 Pseudomonas sp. | reverse complement strand
ACCCGCTCCCACAGGGTCCGCGCCCGTCTCTCTTCTGCGCACATCCAGCTACAAACTGCGTAAGCAGAATTCCCTCATAGCCGTATAATGCCTCCCCTCATACCGTGTGAATTCTTACCTTGTCCTGTGGGTAGATTCTCACTTGTCGCATTGCCAGTCATCGCAAGCCCGTGAATCCGGGTTCTGAACAAGGTGCTGTACATGGATTTCAACCCGCTGGACCTCATTCTGCATCTCGACACCTACCTCGATTTGCTGGTCAACAACTATGGTCCATGGATCTACGCGATCCTGTTCCTGGTGATCTTCTGTGAAACCGGACTGGTGGTCATGCCCTTCCTGCCGGGCGATTCCCTGCTGTTCATCGCTGGCGCAGTGGCAGCAGGCGGCGGCATGGACCCGGTACTGCTCGGCGGCCTGCTGATGCTGGCGGCGATCCTCGGTGACAGCACCAACTACGTGATCGGACGAACGGCCGGCGAACGCCTGTTCCGCAACCCGAACTCGAAGATCTTCCGCCGCGACTACCTGGAACAGACCCACAACTTCTACGAACGCCATGGCGGCAAGACCGTGACCCTGGCGCGCTTCCTGCCGATCCTGCGGACCTTCGCACCGTTCGTCGCCGGTATCGCCAAGATGCCTTACCCACGCTTCTTCGGCTTCAGCGTGGCCGGCACCATCCTCTGGGTCGGTGGCCTGGTAACCCTCGGCTACTTCTTCGGCAACGTCCCGTTCATCAAGCAGAACCTGTCGCTGATGATCGTTGCCATCATCTTCCTGTCGCTGGTTCCGGTGATCATCGGCGTGGTCCGCGGTCGCACGGGTCGCGGAGAGGCCAAGGCCCACTGACCGACGATCATGTGGAGCTTCAGCGCCTGGCGCCGGCGCCGGACCATCGAGCGCCATCCGATCGACCCGCAGTTGTGGCAGCAGGTGCGCGAGCACCTGCCGATCCTCGACGGCNNCATCAGCGACGCCGAAGACCTCTGGCTCCGCGAAGCCTGCGTACTGTTTCTCAGCGACAAGCACCTGACCTGCCTGCCCGGAGTCGAGCTGGATGACGCCGGGCGCCTGCACCTCGCCGCCCAGGCGCAACTGCCATTGCTGCACCTGGGCGGGCTGAACTGGTACCAGGGCTTCCACGAACTGATCCTCTATCCCGACGACTTCGTCAGCCCGCAGCGGCATCGCGACAGCAGCGGCATCGAACACGAATGGGACGCCGAACACAGCGGCGAAGCCTGGCAGCAGGGCCCGGTGATCCTGGCCTGGCCCGGCGTACTGGCCAGTGGCGGCTGGGAAGGCTACAACCTGGTGATCCACGAACTGGCGCACAAGCTGGACATGCTCAACGGCGACGCCAACGGCCTGCCCCCGCTGCACAGCGACATGCGGGTCAGCGACTGGGCCGCGGCCATGCAGCACGCCTACGACGACCTCAACCGCCAGCTCGACCGCAACCCCGACGCCGAAACCGCCATCGACCCCTACGCTGCAGAAAACCCGGCGGAATTCTTCGCCGTGACCAGCGAGTATTTCTTCAGCGCCCCCGACCTGCTGGTTCAGGCCTACCCCGAGGTCTATGCCCAGTTGCGCGGCTTCTACCGCCAGGATCCCCTGGCGCGCCTGGAGCACCTGCAGGCCAGCCATCCCGGCTACGAAGAATCGCAGGAGTGAATCGGTCAAGCATCGGGGCGGGCATGGCAAGCGTTTCTGAATGTGCCTATAATCGCGGCCAATTTTTGGTCAAACACGGGGGCAACGCCCAATGAGCTACAGCAAGATCCCGGCTGGCAAAGACCTGCCGAACGACATCTACGTCGCCATCGAGATCCCGGCCAACCACGCGCCGATCAAATACGAGATCGACAAGGACAGCGACTGCCTGTTCGTTGACCGCTTCATGGCCACCCCTATGTTCTACCCGGCCAACTACGGCTTCATCCCGAACACCCTGGCCGACGACGGTGATCCCCTGGACGTGCTGGTCGTCACTCCGTACCCGGTCACCCCAGGCTCGGTCATCCGCGCCCGTCCGGTCGGCGTGCTGAACATGACCGACGACGGCGGCGGCGACGCCAAGGTCATCGCCGTACCGCACGACAAGTTGTCGCAGCTGTACGTCGACGTGAAGGAATACACCGACCTGCCAGCCCTGCTGCTGGAGCAGATCAAGCACTTCTTCGAGAACTACAAGGATCTCGAGAAAGGCAAATGGGTCAAGATCGATGGCTGGGGCAACGCTGACGCTGCCCGCGCCGAGATCACCAAGGCGGCCGCTGCCTACAAAGGCTGAGTCCCGCTTGCTACGAAAGAGCCCCGCATTCGCGGGGCTTTTNNGTTGGGGAATCAATCCAAATACAGGGAATGCGGCATAAATAGCGAAACTTCCTACAACACTGTCGGCAATTGCCGTAATCACGCGTCTAACGATTCCGTGAAACTTCTCAACTCAATGTTTATAGGAAGGCCTGTTCCCGGCCTCTAGAATCGTTGCCCATGAATACATCCGGTGATCGATTGAAGGCCCTGCTGAGCGAGTGCAACCTGAGCGCGTCGGACTTTGCCGCGCAACGCAAGATAACGCCCCAGCATGTAAACNNAACTGGTTCCACCGCGGTGTGCCCCAGGCCCGCCTCGATGAAATCGCCGAGCTGCTGTGCGTACGCGCCAAATGGCTGCGTACCGGCGAAGGCCCCAAGCACAGCTCGCCGCTGCCGCGGGTCAACCGCAACCGCAATGGCCAGCCGCGCAGCGAAGCGCCGGAT
>DQAA01000164.1 GCA_003523465.1 Pseudomonas sp. | reverse complement strand
GGCCCAGGCGGCGGCCCAGGCCGCCGCTCATCGGCAATGGGTGCAGCACTTTTCGCAAAGCCAGCAATCCACCCGGGCGACCATCGACCGCCATTACACCGCACAGCTGGGAAATGTCGGGCAAACGCTGAAGGCTGACCTGGACGCGGTGCGCCAGTATGTCCGCGATGACGGCAGTGAGCGCTGGGACCTTCATCTGATCACCCGGCAAAAGCTGGTGGTCGATGAAATGATCGCGGCGAAAGCTGCAGAGCTTCAGCGCAAGACCGCACTGGCCCGGTCCTTCGACGGCCAGGACCCTCTCCAACGCTCCCCTCAGGATTACGCCGCGCGCCTGGCACAGCAGGGCTCGGCCCAGTCGTTCCAGCAACTTCATCAGGCCTGGGAAGCCGCCTATACCGCGGCGCAGGAAGCGCAGTTGCTTTCCGAAGCCATTCGCCAGCTGACCGAGCGTTCCAATGCGCTCGGGGCTCACCATGCCGAGCAGAAAATCGTGTGGAAGGCGCGCGAAGAGGAGTGGGAGCGGCAGCGGCAATACAAGGAGCTTCGTGAGGCGCGGGTGCAGTTCAAGCAGCTGGCTGACGAGAACCTGCGGCTGGAGCGGATCCGCGAGGCCAACTCGCTGACGATGCCCATGGCCGCTACCGGCAGCGCCAGCATCCTCACCTGGAATGGCGTCCGGGTCGCGGAAGGCGTGGTATCGGCGATCGAACGGATGGTGTTCGACGCGATCGGTGAAGCTGGCCGTATCGCAGCCATTCGCACTGGCCAGACGCTCGGAACATTTGTTGCCGCGATGTTCCATTCCGAAAGCCTGGGAAACGGCGAGTTGACGAGCGGGCAGCGTCGTTTTCTCGAAGGAGTCGGGTTCCCTGCCGATGTGATCGGCGTGCGGCCTGGACAGGACCTGCAAGCCCTGGCCGAGCGCGGAGAAATGGCCGAGGTTGGCTACCGGGTCAAGCTCGAAGCACACGGGAACAGCACCGCCATCATCATCGCGGGCACTGGCGAGGAAATCTCCTCCCGCGTGCCGGTGAGGAACGCGATTTTCGATCCGCTGACCAACACCTACCGGGCCGAAGGGCAAACGGTCATGGACCGTGACCTGGTATTCACTCCCGACGACGCGCTCGCGCAGATACCGGCGACGCAAACACAGGCGGCCTCCGGTCTGCTGTCCGCCGAACCTGCGCTGCTCGAGATTCCCGCAGGTGCAGACATCCGCATCAATGACTGCATCGTCTGCATTCCGGGTAGGGCGCCTCTCTATTTCTCGTTCGATGTACCGCCTGCTGGTACGGGTGTTGTCAGCGGAGTCGGGCAGGTCGCGACTCCGGGTTGGTGGCAGGCCGGCACCACCCAGGCGAGCGGGGCGCCGATTCCGGCGCAGGCGGCGAGCACCTTGCGGGGCAGGGAGTTCGCGTCGTTCGCAGATTTCGAGCAGGCGCTGTGGCGGTCTATTGGGGAAGAGGCTGCGCCTGCCGGGGCATTCAACGAGATCAACCAGCGGCGTATTGCCAGTGGGCTCGCGCCTTATGCGCCGAAAAGCACGTGGGTTGGCGAGCGGCGNNGTTCGAGGTGCGTTACCCGCAAAGCGCGGCGCTGGGCACCGCCCCGTATGACCTCGACCGCCTGAGCCTGCACAACCCGGCCAGTGCTTTCGGGATGCGGGCGCAGACCGAACCCTTCGCGCCATGGCTGAAACTGGGTGAGCCGATCTCTCTTGATGCAGCCCGATCGCTGGCGCATTCCTCGGGCGGGCGGCGAACCTGGACGCCGCTGGTGCCGCCAGGTAGCGACCTGCTTGGCTCGACAGATCTGCCCCAGGGCCCGACGCTGCCGGGAGCGCTGCCTGGCACTGAACTCGATCCCCATCGGCCGCAAATCGAAACACTTCCGGGGCTGGACGAAGGCGAGACCGGGTCCAAGCTTCCTGGGTACGGTGCGGGGGGAGATCTGCCGTCGCCGGGGTTGGTGTTTTCGGAGCCGCTGGATGTCGGGCCAGCTGATCAATTGCAGAGAGACAGTAATGGGGATGGTCTGGATATCGATCATATTGTTTCGAAGAAAGCATTGCAGCTATACCTGTCGAGAGCTTTTCCGAACATGACTGATCCGGACATAAAAGCGGCACTCTCCAAAGCGCCTGGTATTGCGATCCCTAGCGAAGTTCACAGGAAATTCAGTGAAACCTACGGAGGGAGAAATACCAAGGAGAAGCAGAGCGCAGATGCTCTTGATTTAAAATCTGCTATCGATAGAAATTTCGATGCGATAAAGCAGGGGCTTATTGAACATGGGCTGGAAGAGTCTAAAGTTGAGCAGGCCAGGCAAAAAATACATGATCTGCAAAGACAGCAAGGGTGGATAAAATGAAGAAGGACGATATCGATAAAATCGTTGGGTATCTTGGTCGACCTTATGCAGAACTTGCTGCGGAGAATATTTTTCCAGAGGTAGAGTTTATCGAAACCTACCCTGGCTCTGACAGTATTTACATCCTTCCAGAGGAAGGCCTTGGGTTGGATTTCCTGGCGGAGAATAAAGTGTTGAAGGCGTTGTACATAACGCTGAAAGAAACATACGAAGGTACTAGCGTATACAAAGGTGAACTTCCCGAGATTTTTTTTCCGGGAATGGATCAGGAGATGGTTCTCGATTTGTTCGGTGAGCCTGTCTCTTCTGGGGCTCCGGTTTTAATGCCTGTGCCTATAGGGCAGACGGGAGGCCAATGTCATCAACTTAAGGAATT
>DQAA01000161.1 GCA_003523465.1 Pseudomonas sp. | reverse complement strand
CCTGCTCGGCGCGCTGCCCCGCGCCGAGCTGCGCGACCGCGGTCTGATCGGCCGCTGTACCTTCATCCTCCTGTTCAACGGCGCCGGCCAGTTGTGCATTCACAAGCGCACCCTGAGCAAGGCGCTGTATCCGGGCTACTGGGATGTGGCCGCTGGCGGCATGGTCGCGGCGGGGGAGGAATANNGAATCCGCGGCCCGCGAGCTGGAAGAAGAGCTGGGCGTCAGCGGCGTTGAACTGCGCGCCCACGACCGTTTCTTCTTCGACCTGCCGGGCAACCGCCTCTGGTGCGCGGTGTTCTCGGCGGTCTGGGACGGGCCTTTGCAACTGCAACCGGAAGAGGTCAGCGAAGCCCGCTTCGTCAATCCGGAAGTGGTCTGGGAAGAGTCACGAACCCTGCCGTATTGCCCGGACTCCCTCGCAGCGCTTTCCCGTGCCTTTGGCCGTCAATCCTGACGTCGCAAAAATTGTCCAAAATGGCGCAGTTCTGTACTTAGCAACCGGGACATTTGCCGTTACACTGCGCGGCCTTTTTACCCTGCCGCGTACCTGCGTGGCAGGTGCGCTGCCCCTGCCAGAGTGGGGCTTCGCGGTCGTGGCCCGTTCGGGTCGGCGACCAGTTTTTTGTCCTCAAACGTGAGGATCAAAAGTGGCCAAGAAAGCCTCGTCATTTTCCGCCCTCGGCGGCCTGGTGTTTTCCACCGATGCGGGTCGGCACTGTCCGGACTGCAACCAACCCATCGATGCCTGCATCTGCAAGCAGACGCTCATCCCGGAAGGTGATGGCATTGCCCGCGTGCGCCGCGAAAGCAAAGGTCGCGGCGGCAAGACGGTGACCACCATCAGCGGCGTGCCCCTGCCACTTGAACAGCTCAAGGACCTCGCCAGCACCCTGAAACGGCGCTGTGGTACCGGTGGCGCGTTGAAAGACGGCGTCATCGAGATCCAGGGCGACCACGTCGAGCTGCTGCTCGGCGAGCTGATCAAGCAGGGTTTCAAAGCGAAGAAATCCGGCGGTTGATCGCCTGCATCGGTGCGTTTCACCCTGCGTCTAAACTCGTTGCCTTGTGAAGGGTCCAAACCCGAACAGGGAAAATCGTCATTTTCATTTTCTACACTGCGCCATCCCGCATGGCCGGTGTTATCTGACTTTCTTTATAGGGGACTTCGATGTCCGTACGACGCACACGCAAAGACGATGGCAGCCAATGGACCGTGGCCGACAGCCGCAGTGTTTACGGGATTCGCCATTGGGGCGCGGGCTATTTCGCGATCAATGAAGCCGGGCGCGTCGAAGTGCGCCCCAACGGCCCGGGCAGCGCGCCGATCGACCTCTACGAGCAGGTCGACGAGCTGCGCAAGAGCGGCCTGTCGCTGCCGCTGCTGGTGCGCTTCCCCGATATCCTGCAAGACCGCGTGCGCCAGCTGACCGGCGCCTTCGACGCCAACATCGCGCGCCTGGAATACCAGAGCCAGTACACCGCCCTGTACCCGATCAAGGTCAACCAGCAGGAGGCGGTGGTCGAGAACATCATCGCCACCCAGAACGTCTCCATCGGCCTCGAAGCCGGTTCCAAGCCCGAACTGCTGGCTGTCCTGGCGCTGGCCCCCAAGGGCGGCACCATCGTCTGCAACGGCTACAAGGACCGCGAGTTCATCCGCCTTGCGCTGATGGGCCAGAAGCTTGGTCACAACGTCTTCATCGTCATCGAGAAAGAGTCGGAAGTGGCCCTGGTGATCGAAGAAGCCGCCGAGCTCAAGGTCAAGCCACAGGTCGGCCTGCGGGTGCGCCTGTCGTCGCTGGCGTCGAGCAAATGGGCCGACACCGGGGGTGAGAAGTCCAAGTTCGGTCTGTCCGCTGCGCAGCTGATCTCGGTGGTCCAGCGCTTCCGTGATGCCGGTCTCGACCAGGGCATCCGCCTGCTGCACTTCCACATGGGTTCGCAGATCGCCAACCTGGCCGACTACCAGCACGGTTTCAAGGAAGCCATCCGTTACTACGGCGAACTGCGCGCCCTCGGCCTGCCGGTGGACCACATCGACGTCGGTGGCGGCCTGGGCGTCGACTACGACGGCACCCACTCGCGCAACGCCAGCTCGATCAACTACGACATGGACGACTACGCCGGTGTCGTGGTCGGCATGCTCAAGGAGTTCTGCGATGCCCAGGGCCTGCCGCATCCGCACATCTTCTCGGAAAGCGGCCGCTCGCTGACCGCGCATCACGCCGTGCTGGTGATCCAGGTCACCGACGTCGAGAAGCACAACGACGAAATGCCGACCATCGAGAACAAGGAAGCCCTGCCGGAAACCGTGCAATGGCTTGCCGACCTGCTCGGCCCGACCGATATCGAGATGGTCACCGAGACCTACTGGCGCGCCACCCACTACATGAGCGATGTTGCCGCGCAGTATGCCGACGGCAAGATCAGTCTGTCGGAGAAGGCGTTGGCCGAGCAGTGCTACTTCGCCGTCTGCCGCCGCCTGCACAACTCGCTCAAGGCCCGTCAGCGCTCGCACCGCCAGGTCCTCGACGAACTCAACGACAAGCTTGCCGACAAATACATCTGCAACTTCTCGGTATTCCAGAGCCTGCCGGACACCTGGGCCATCGGCCAGGTCCTGCCGATCATCCCGCTGCACCGCCTCGACGAAGAGCCGCTGCGTCGTGCCGTGCTGCAGGACCTCACCTGCGACTCCGACGGCAAGATCAACCAGTACGTCGACGAGCAGAGCATCGAAACCAGCATGCCGGTGCATGCGCTGAACGAAGGCGAGGACTACCTGCTGGGTGTGTTCCTGGTCGGTGCCTACCAGGAAATCCTTGGTGACATGCACAACCTGTTCGGCGACACCGACTCGGTGAACATCTACCAGAACCCGAATGGCAGCGTGTACCACGCCGGCATCGAGACCCACGACACCATCGAGGACATGCTGCGTTACGTGCACCTGTCGCCGGAGGAGTTGATGACCCACTACCGCGACAAGGTCGCTAGCGCGCGCCTCAGCGAGCGTGAGCGCACGCAGTTCCTCGATGCGTTGCGGTTGGGGCTGACGCGGTCTTCGTACCTGTCGTCGTAAGGCTTCCTTGATGTGAAAAGGCCCGCTCCCGGGATTCCGGGGCGGGCCTTTTTTGTGGGCTGATCGGGTTCTCTGCCAGCCACAGGAAGCAGGTTTGACTCGGACCCTGTGGGAGCNNCGCGGGTGAACCCGCTCCCACACTGACCGCGTCGAGTCGGCTTTTGTGGCTGACGCATACCCCTGTGGGAGCTGGCTTGTCGGGCCGCCGAACCGCAGCGATGAGGCCGGTAGCCGCACCCCCGCATCGCCAGGGTTTACTCGCTGGTGGCTGCCAGATCGATGCTTACAGGTTTGACCTCGCCGTCTTCCAGCAGTAGCGATGTACTGGTGAAACTGTAGACGCTGTCGTGGGTGCGCGCGGTGATCTTCAGGCCGTTCACTGCAGTGATCGCACCCGGTTGCCTGGTGACCAGAAACGGAGTGTGATGCTCCAGCATTTTCAGCGCCTCGGCTTCCTCCGGTTGCCGGCTGGCGACGAAGTAGAGGTAGGTCATGGGAACCGTGGCGCCACCGCTGTTGCTCAATACTTCGTACACAGCGCTTTGGGTGCCAATGGGGTAGCTGTTGATGATCTTGCTCAGTTCAGGTTCTGGATCGGGGGTTAAGATCCAGAGCGATTGAGCTGTAATCAACAGCAGTAAACCGGCGATCAGCCATTTGATTTTTGGCGTCATGAGATGTCCGCTTCCTGATTTGTGTATGTAGCGCCGCAGAACCGCAGCGACGAGGCCAGTACCGGCAACCTCATTTCGCGCCCTGCCCAAACCACCCACCCCGCCGCTGCAACCGCCATCCCATCACCCCCAGGGTCGCCCCGCGCACGGCCATGAACAGCAGGAACGCCAGCCATAACCCATGATTCCCCAGGTCCCGCGCCAGCCAGGCGAAGGGCAGGGCGATCAACACGCTGAGCAGCATCGCATCACGCATCTCCCGGGCCCGGGTGGCGCCGATGAACAGCCCGTCGAGCACATAGCTCCAGACCGCGATCAACGGCAGCAAGGCGAGGTAGGGCAGGTACTCGAACGCCGTTTCGCGAACGCTGGGGATGTCGGTCTGCATGGCGATGAACAGATGGCCACCGAACATGAAAATCACCGCAAACCCCAGGCTGGCGATCAGCGACCAACCACTGGCCACCGTCAGCGAACGCCGCAGCGCATCTCGATCCCCCGCGCCAATGGCATGCCCGCACAAGGCCTCCACCGCATGGGCCAGCCCGTCCAGCGCATAGGCCGTCACCAGCAGGCCATTGAGCAGCAGCGCATTGNNGCACCGTGATGAGGAAGAACACGCCCTGCAACGCCAGGCTGCGGATAAAGATGTCGCGGTTGACGCTGAGCATCGGCCGCCAGTTCTGCCAGCGCGCCAGCAGTGGCCACACCACCCGCCCCGGATAGGCCCGCAGCGACGGCCGGGTCAGGGCCAGGCCAAGCAGCG
>DQAA01000637.1 GCA_003523465.1 Pseudomonas sp. | reverse complement strand
ATGGCCGCCAGCTTGCCGGCCTGGACCAGTTCATCCTGGGCGTGGCGCAGGGTTTCCTCGGCCTGGCGGCGTTCGCGGATCTGCGCCTTGAGGCGGTCGTTGCTGGCGCGCAGGTCGGCGGTGCGTTCGGCGATCTTGCGTTCCAGCTGGTTGTTGGCTTCTTCCAGCGCCTCGCGGGCAGCCAGGCGCGTGGCGATCACCTTGCGCCGCTCGTTCCAGGCAATCNNGCGATGGCCACCAGCACGCCCTGGATGATCGATTCGCGGCGCAGGTCCTGCAGCGGGGTGAGCAGGGTGAAGTGCCAGGGCGTATCGGCGAGGCGGCGGGTCTGGGCCAGGTAGGTGACTTCATGGGCACCGTCGTCGAGCCGGGCATTGGCCGGGAAGGTGAGTTTTTCCAGTCCGTCGCCGAGCTTTTCACGGTCGAGGGGGTGCAGTTCGTTGAGCGAGAACCAGTAGTACTGCAGGCTGCGGGCCAGGCGTTCCTTGAGTTCCGGGGTCAGCGGGCGTACCGATTTGAGGCGCCGCGCCGGATCGCTGGAGAGGATGATGATGCCGTTCTCGTCGCTGACGAAGGCTTCCAGGCGGGCGCGCTGCCAGCGCTCTTCAAGGGTTTCCAGGCGGACCTTGATCACCGCCACGCCGATGATCTTGCCGTGTTCTTCGAGGCCGTGGGCCAGGTAGTAGCCGGGTTCGCCGGTGGTGCTGCCGATGCCGTAGAAGCGCCCCGGCTGGCCGCGCACGGCGTCCTGGAAATAGGCGCGGAACGACAGGTCTTCACCGAGGAAGCTGTCCACGTCGCGCCAGTTGCTGGTGGCCTGGACCCGGCCGCTGGTATCGAGGACGAAGATCGCCCGGCTGCGGCTACGGCGGTTCAGGCCTTCGAGGTATTCGTTGACGGTCTGGCGGTGTTCGCCATCCGGTTCGGTGAGCAGCATCGACACGCTGTCCTCCAGCTCGAGCAGGCTGGGCAGGTAGGTGTACTTGCTGATTTCGCTCTCGACCGTGCGCGCGTGCAGTTCGAGCTGGCGCTCGCCGTTGTCGCTCAAGGTGCGGATGCCGTTGTGCTCGCTGACCAGGTAACCGGCGACACCGAGCCCGATCGTCAGCAGCAGGATCAGGGGCGGAATCAGCAGTTGGCGGATCAGACGGGGTTTCACGGCAAGGGCAGGCTTGGCTGGGCGAAAGAGCGTGGGGTCGCATTTCATCACAGAGGCCTTGTAACGACCAGCGCCCCGCGCCCGCCATGGCGGACACGGAGCGCTGGATGCTTAGTGCTGCAGGATCTTGCTGAGGAAGTGCTGGGTGCGCTCGTGGCGGCCCGACGGATCGCCGAAGAAGTCATCCTTCTGGCAGTCCTCGATGATGCTGCCCTTGTCCATGAAGATCACCCGGTTCGCCACGGTCCGGGCGAAGCCCATTTCGTGGGTCACGCAGAGCATGGTCATGCCGTCTTCGGCCAGGCCGACCATGGTATCCAGCACTTCCTTGACCATTTCCGGATCGAGTGCCGAAGTCGGCTCGTCGAACAGCATGATCTTGGGCTTCATGCACAGCGCCCGGGCAATCGCCACGCGCTGCTGCTGACCACCGGACAACTGCCCCGGAAACTTGTGCGCCTGCTCCGGAATCCGTACCCGCTCCAGGTAGTGCATGGCGATTTCCTCGGCCTTGCGCTTGGGCATCTTGCGCACCCACATTGGTGCCAGGGTGCAGTTCTGCAGGATGGTCAGGTGCGGAAACAGGTTGAAATGCTGGAACACCATGCCGACTTCACGGCGGATCGCTTCGATCTGCTTGAGGTCGTTGGTCAGTTCCACGCCATCGACCACGATGCGGCCCTGCTGGTGCTCTTCCAGGCGGTTGAGGCAGCGGATGGTGGTGGACTTGCCCGAGCCGGACGGCCCGCACAGGACGATACGCTCGCCCTGGCGGACATTCAGGTTGATGTCCTTGAGCACGTGGAACTGGCCGTACCACTTGTTCACGCCCTGCATCTGGATAATGCCTTCAGGGCCAACAGGCTGTTTGATCGCTTCGCTCATCAAAATCTCTCCTAACGCTTGTGGCCTGTATCCAGCTTGCGCTCCAGGTGCATGGAGTAGCGGGACATACCGAAACAGAAAATCCAGAACACCAGGGCCGCGAACACGTAGCCCTCGGTCGCCATGCCCAGCCACGCGGGGTCGGCGGCCGCCTGCTTGACGCTGTTGAGCAGGTCGAACAGGCCGATGATGATCACCAGGCTGGTGTCCTTGAACAGGGCAATGAAGGTGTTGACGATGCCGGGAATCACCAGCTTCAGGGCTTGCGGCAGGATCACCAGGCCCATCGAGCGCCAGTAGCCCAGGCCCATGGCCGCAGCGGCTTCGTACTGGCCCTTGGGAATGGCCTGCAGACCACCGCGTACCACCTCGGCGATGTACGCCGACTGGAACAGGATCACCCCGATCATGGCCCGCAGCAGCTTGTCGAAGCTCATGCCTTCGGGCAGGAACAGCGGCAGCATCACCGAGGACATGAACAGCACGGTGATCAGCGGCACGCCGCGCCAGAACTCGATGAAGGTCACGCAGACCACCTTCACCGCCGGCATTTTCGAACGCCGGCCCAAGGCCAGGAGAATACCCAGCGGCAAGGCACCGACGATGCCGACGGTAGCGATCACCAGGGTCAGCATCAGGCCGCCCCACTGGCTGGTCGGCACCGTGGTCAGGCCGAAGTGGCCGCCGTGCAGCAGGGTGTAGGCGATGATCGGGTAGGCGACGAGGAAGCTCAGGCCGTAGATCGCCTTGCGCGGGAAGCGCGAGATGAACAGCGGCGCTGCGCCGATCACCGCCAGCCAGACCGTCAGGTCAACGCGCCAGCGCAGCTCGGTGGGGTAATAGCCATACATGAACTGGCCGAAGCGCTGCTGGATGAACACCCAGCAGGCGCCCTCCTTGGTGCAGTCGGCGCGGGTGGTGCCGACCCAGTTGGCGTCGAGGATCGACCACTGCAACAGCGGCGGCACGATCAGCCAGACCAGGTAGATGGCGAACAGGGTCAGCAGGGTATTGAGCCAGCTGGAGAACAGATTGGCCCGCAGCCAGGCAACGACGCCGACGGTCTTCACCGGTGGCGGCATGTCGGGTTTGAAAACATGGGTACTCATGCGCGTCTCCTTACCGCTCGATCAGCGCAATGCGCTTGTTGTACCAGTTCATCAGCAGGGAAATGCTGATGCTGATGGCCAGGTACACGCTCATGGTGATGGCGATCACTTCGATGGCCTGCCCGGTCTGGTTGAGCACGGTGCCGGCGAACAGCGAAACCATCTCCGGATAGCCGATACCGGCCGCCAGCGAGGAGTTCTTCGCCAGGTTGAGGTACTGGCTGGTCAGCGGCGGAATGATCACCCGCAGCGCCTGGGGAATGATCACCTTGCGCAGGGTCGGGCCTTCGCGCAGGCCGAGGGAACGGGCCGCTTCGGTCTGGCCGTGGCTGACCGAGCGAATCCCGGAACGGACGATCTCGGCGATGAACGCCGCGGTGTAGATGGTCAGTGCCAGGGTCAGCGCCAGCAGTTCGGGGATCAATACCCAGCCACCGGCGAAGTTGAATCCTTTCAATTGCGGCAGTTCCCAGCTCAGCGGGTTGCCGAACAGCAGCACGCTCACGCCCGGAATCACCAGCAGCAGGGNNGCAGGGCCAGGGCGACCCAGAACTTGTGGAACGGCTCGCCGGTCGCCTCGAAGCGGCGGTTGGCCCAGCGCACCATCAGCACGACGGCGGCGATCGCCAGCAGCACAGCCACGGCGAATGGCCAGAAGCCCTCGGCAGCCGAGGCCCCGGGCATGTTCAGCCCGCGGTTGCTGATGAAGAAGGTGTCGCTGATGTTGATGCTGCCCCGCGGTCCCGGCAGGGTCAGGAACACCGCGAAATACCAGAAGAGAATCTGCAGAAGCGGCGGGATATTGCGGAAGGTCTCGACGTACACCGTCGCCAGCTTGTTGATCATCCAGTTCGGCGACAGGCGCGCCACACCGATGATGAAGCCGAGCAGGGTCGCCAGGATGATGCCGATGAAAGTCACCAGCAGCGTGTTGAGCAGGCCGATGACGAAGACCCGCGCATAGGAATCGGATTCGGTGTAGGGAATCAGATGCTGGGCGATACCGAAACCGGCGCTGCGTTCGAGAAAGTCGAAGCCCGAGGTGATACCCCGGTGTTGCAGATTGGTCTGGGTATTGTGGAACAGATACCAGCCCAGACCGACCACGAAGACGATCGTGAGGATCTGGAACAGCCACGCGCGAACGCGCGGATCGCTAAGGGACAAGCCCCTGGGTGGATTGTGCATGAAAGGCCCCGAAAAGAAGGAACGAAACAGCCCGCGGTGACAACAGCGTCACCGCGGGCCGGACCAATCAGCGCACTGGTGGCGCGTACTGGATGCCGCCTTGGTTCCACAGGGCGTTCAGACCGCGATCGATCTGCAGCGGGGTGCTCTTGCCAAGGTTCTTCTCGAACACTTCGCCGTAGTTACCCACTTCCTTGACGATCTTCACTACCCAGTCCTTCGGCAGTTTCAGGTCCTTGCCGTACTCGCCGTCGGCGCCGAGCATGCGCGCCACGTCAGGGTTCTTGGTGGACTTGGCTTCGGCCTCGACGTTCTTCGAGGTGACGCCCATCTCTTCGGCGTTGAGCATGGCGAACAGGGTCCACTTGACGATGGCGAACCATTCTTCGTCGCCCTTGCGCACGACCGGGCCCAGCGGTTCCTTGGAGATGGTTTCCGGCAGAACGACGTAGTCGGTCGGCGCGGCCAGCTTGGAGCGTTGTGCGTAGAGCTGCGACTTGTCCGAGGTCAGCACGTCGCAACGACCGGATTCCAGCGACTTGGCGCTTTCGTCGGAGGTGTCGAAGGTGATCGGGGTGTATTTCAGTCCGTTGGCGCGGAAGTAGTCGGACACGTTCAGCTCGGTGGTGGTACCGGCCTGAATGCAGATGGTTGCACCGTCCAGTTCCTTGGCGCTGGAAACGCCGAGCTTCTTGTTCACCAGGAAGCCGATGCCGTCGTAGTAGGTGACACCGGCGAAGGTCAGGCCCATGCCGGCGTCGCGCGAGCTGGTCCAGGTGGTGTTGCGCGACAGCACGTCGACTTCACCGGATTGCAGCGCGGTGAAACGCTCCTTGGCGTTCAGCTGGCTGAACTTGACCTTGGTCGCGTCGCCGAATACCGCAGCAGCCACGGCACGGCAGACGTCGGCGTCGATACCGACGATGTTGCCCTTGGCGTCCGGTACCGAGAAGCCCGGCAGACCGTCACTGACGCCACACTGTACGAAACCCTTCTTCTGCACCGCATCCAGGGTTGCACCCGCCTGGGCGAAAGAACTCAGGCCCAGCGCTGCGGCAGCCGTCATGACTGCCAGGGTGGACTTCAACATCTTCATTAAAACCTCCAGTTCGCTCTTATTGTGTTGAGCCGGCTTGCACCGCACCCTTATGAGGCGCATCCGACCCGTTTCGGCTTGTTATTGGGTCAATTGGCGCAATTCGCTGTTCTGTGACAGCCTTGGGTTTCCCATGAGAGGGTGTTACCGAGGGAACACGCCGCATCACGTCGCAGGGGTAGTAGCAAAGCGCGTACCACATCGCTTGGCTAAAGCGGTTCAGCCTTTGGCAACTGGCAAAGTTATAGCAATGCGACATCTTTTTTCCCTGTTACCCTCCTGTGCCTTTTTTTCATGCACCGCATTGAGATCGCGTGCACCACTTCGGAGCAGTCATGACCAAGCCCTTGATTCTCGAACCCCAGAAGACCGCTGATGCCTGTGTGATCTGGTTGCACGGCCTGGGGGCCGATCGCTACGACTTCATGCCGGTGGCCGAAGCGCTGCAGGAACACTTGGCCAGTACGCGTTTCGTTATGCCCCAGGCACCGACCCGCGCGGTGACGATCAACGGCGGCTACGAAATGCCCAGTTGGTACGACATCAAGGCCATGAGCCCGGCCCGCGCCATCGACGAGGCGCAACTGGAGGAGTCCGCCGACCAGGTCATCGCCCTGATCGAGGAACAGCGCGCAGCCGGCATCGATCCGAACCGCATCGTCCTCGCCGGCTTCTCCCAGGGCGGCGCGGTGGTGCTGCACACTGCCTATATAAAGTGGCAAGGTGCCCTCGGTGGCGTGCTGGCCCTGTCCACCTACGCCCCCACCTTCAAGGACGACATCCAGCTCACCGCCAGCCAGCAGCGCATCCCCGCGCTATGCCTGCACGGCGTCCACGATCCAGTAGTCGTGCCGGCCATGGGCCGTACCGCCTACGAGCACCTCAAGCACTGGGGCGTCAGCGCCAACTGGCTGGAATACCCGATGGAACACGCGGTAATCCCCGAGGAAATCAGCGACATCGGCGCCTGGTTGATGCAGCGCTTGCGCTGAATGTCGCATTACCTGTAGTTGTCGGATCAATCCGCTACGCCGAGCCCGAATCTTGCATTACACTGCCCGGCGTACATTCCTTAACCAATCGACGAGAAGATCGTGCTCAAAGCACTCAAGAAGATGTTCGGCAAAGGCGAGGTTGAGCAACTCGCCGCCGAAAGCGCTGCTCCCGTGATGCAGCCGCCTGTCCCGGCACCCGCTCCCGCCCCGACACCCGTCGCCCCGCGCAAGCCCGAAGCGCCAACC
>DQAA01000071.1 GCA_003523465.1 Pseudomonas sp. | reverse complement strand
GTTGGCGGGCGGGGATATCGGCCCAGTACAGGGCCTGTTCGCCGGCGTGCCACACCGGGCTTTCACCGGTGCCGTTGCGGGCGTCGACGATCAGTTCGCAATTCATGGGCCGTGCCTCCTGGCGCGCTGAAGATCAGTTGAAGGGACCGGCCGCGACGAAGGCGCCGCCTTGATAGACCATCGCCGGATCATCGGCGGCTGGCGCCGGCTGGGCTTCAACCTGGGCGCGGAACACTTCCGAGGTGTCCTTGGGCACGTAGCCCAGGTGCTCGGCGTAGCGGTTGTCCCACCACACGGTGCGGTTGTCGGAGGCGCCGTAGACGATGGTGTGGCCGACGTCCGGCGTGGTCAGGCCGCGCTGGATCAACTGGGTCAGGTCGTCGTAGCTCAGCCAGGTGCAGAGCATGCGCGGGTTCTGTGGCTGGTCGAAGGACGAGCCGATGCGGATGCTGACGGTCTCGATGCCGTAGCGGTCGAAGTAGAAGCTGGCGACGTCCTCGCCATAGCACTTGGACAGGCCGTAGTAACTGTCAGGACGGCGTGGGGAGCGGGCGTCGATGCGCTCGTCCTGGCGATAGAAACCGATGGTGTGGTTGGAGCTGGCGAAGATCACCCGCTTGACCCCGTGCTTGCGTGCCGCCTCGTAGATATGGAACACGCCGCAGATATTCGGGCCGAGGATGTCCTCGAAGGAATGCTCGGTGGACACGCCGCCGAAGTGGATGATGGCATCGACGCCTTCGACCAGGGCATGCACCGCCGCCTTGTCGGCGAGGTCGCAGGTCACCACTTCTTCATGGGGGCCTGCGGCAGGTGCCATGGCGCTGATATCGGACAGGCGCAGCACCTCGGCGAAGCCTTGCAGGCGCTCGCGGAGGATCTTGCCCAGGCCGCCTGCGGCCCCGGTGAGCAGCAGGCGATTGAAGGGAGTAGTGGTCATGGGC
Source organism: Pseudomonas sp. (assembly GCA_003523465.1). GTDB lineage: Bacteria > Pseudomonadota > Gammaproteobacteria > Pseudomonadales > Pseudomonadaceae > Aquipseudomonas. The sequence continues at coordinate 4,608 of DQAA01000071.1, read as the reverse complement.
GGCCCTGTCTTGTAGTGATTTGTTGTAGGTTGTCGTATGACTTTAGCGATTATCGACAGCGATTCTGCTGCCTGTCAACGCCTGGTTGCGGGGGCCGCCTTGCGACCCCCGGCTCGGTTACAGCAGCGACAGCGGATAGTTGAAGATCAGGCGGTTCTCGTCGAACTCGTTGTTGCTGTAGTCGCGACGGATGCTCGAGTTGCGCCAGCGGACGCTGAGATTCTTGAAGGTTCCGCTCTGGATCACGTAGGCCAGTTCCGATTCACGGACCCACTCTTTCCCGTCGGTAACGGCCCCGGTATGGACGTCCTGGCCGCTGATATAGCGGTTCATCAGGGTCAGGCCGGGCACGCCGACACCGGCGAAGTTGAAGTCATGGCGCACCTGCCAGGAACGTTCTTCGGAGTTATCGAAGCTGGAGTTGTAGCTGTCGTTGGCCAGGGTCCCGCCGCTGGTGCCGTTGACCCGCATCCAGGTGTTGCCATCGACCCGCTGCAGGCCGACGTAGAAGGTGCTGCTGCCGTATTTGGCCGAGAACATGCCCGAGTAGGTCTTGTTGTCCAGGGAGCCGGCGCGGGCGGCGCCATCGTCGTCGCCGTGGAAGTAGCCGAGGTTGGCGCCGAGGGTCCAGTCGCCCAGCGGTTGCAGGTGGCTGACCTGCAGGTACTGCTGCTCGTAGACGTCCTTGAGTACCGCATTCCACAGGCCGAACAGGGTGCGGTCCTGGTTGAACTTGTACTCGCCGCCGACGAAGTTGAAGCGATCCGACACACCGCTGCCGTAGCTCATGTCTTCCATGCTCGCGTCGTTGCGCGGACTGTTGCCGCGGAACTGGCCGCCGTAGAGGGTCAGGCCGGCGATCTCGTTGGAAGTGACCTGGCCGCCGCGGAACGTCTGCGGCAGGGAGCGGCCGTCATCGGAGCGGAGGATCGGCAGCACCGGCATCCACTCGCCGACCTTCAGTTCGGTCTTGGAAATCCGCATCTTCCCGGCCACTGCCAGGCGCCCGTAATCGTCGGCCGGACGACCATCGTCATGCCGTGGCAACAGTGCCGTGCCGTAGGTACCGCCACCGCCATCGAGCTTCACCGACCACAGCCCCAGCACATCCGCACCAAAGCCCACGGTGCCCTCGGTAAAGCCGGAACGGGCATCGAGGATGAAGCTCTGGGTCCANNCGGTTGATGTAGAAGTTGCGCAGCCCGAGGGTGGCCTTCGAATCATCGATGAAACCGGCGGCGCTGCTGGTCATTGGCAGGCTGGCCAGCAGACCGGTGCCGAGCAGGGTGAAAGGAAGGGTGTGGCGGATTTTCATTATTGTTGTGCTCCCTGAGGGTGTGGCAGTCCGTCCACCGGGCGCGCGTCGGCGACCTGCGGCTTGGGCGGGTGGTTTGGGGTGGAACNNTCAGATGCCCACGACGAAACGCGACGAGCCGAAGGGGCTGGCCGGAGAAATCGGGAGATGGGAGACGCGCTGATGGAGCGAAGGTGATGTCGACATGGGCAGGTTCACTGTTTTTAGTTTTTGTTGTGTGTTGTCGTACAACATGTCGAATTATTAGCAAGGGTGGGTGGGGGTGTCAACGCTACAAAGGAGAGAGATTTGACCTGGATGAAAGACTTTACTAGGCCTTGAGCCCACGGAGCGCTCTAGCGTGGGGCTTGGTCAACTCCAAAGACATACTATGACCAAAGCAAATATCCGCTTGTCGCCATACCGTTGCAGTGACAATGCAGTCGCATTACCCTGCATGCATCTTTCACCAGGCTGGAGCAGAGCATGGTCAGTACACTTGAAGTCGAATCCACTCTTACCGATCGCTACCAAACCACCGTGCCAGAGACCGTCCGCCGCGCATTGCAATTGAGCAAACGCGACAAAATCCACTACAGCATCCGACCCAACGGCGAGGTCGTTCTTACGCGAGCCCAACAACCCGAGGATGATCCGGTACTCGGTGAATTCCTTGCATTTCTCGCCCGCGACATCAGTACAAATCCGCAACACCTCAAAGCACTGGATCAGGAATTTGTGCAGCGTGTTCAGCGGCTGGTGGCGGATGTCGAGATCGACCTGGACGCGCCCTTATCGGTGGATGACGAATGACGTCCGTTCCGCTGATCATTCATGGCTGGACGATCTTCGCCCACTCGCTATTCCTCGATCAGTTCGAACGCTTGACACGGCAAGTCGAGTCGTTGGAAGAAAAGTACCCAACCACCTACCAGCAAAAAAACGCCAGCAAGCGCCTCGCTGCGATTACCCGGTTAGCTTTCGACATCATCCCCCAGGACCCGGGCAAACCTGAGTATCGGCAGGGCAGCACTTTGGGTCTCGGGCACAAACATTGGTTCCGAGCCAAATTCTTCCAGCAGTACCGACTGTTTTTCCGCTATCACGGACCAAGCAAAGTGATAGTGCTTGCATGGGTGAATGATGAGGAGACAAAGCGAGCGTATGAGAGCAGCGATGATGCTTATCGGGTCTTCGGCAGGATGCTTGGCAACGGTCATCCGCCAGATGAGTGGGATGAATTGCTGAAGGAAGCAAAATCCGAGCTATCACGACTACGGTTGGTAGCGCCCTTCATACCGAAGTAAGGGCGCCAGTCAGCAATATTCAGTTATCTTGCTCACCAATCCGGTATTCAAACCGGATCCGATGCGTACCGTCGCTCTCGACGCTGATCCCGCCTGTTCCGACGATGCCGCTGGTGAAAGCCGAGTGCAGGAAGTTGAAGGTGCCGGTCTTGCCGTTTCCGCTGTCTTAGAAGCTTTCCATGGCGACATAACTGCCCTTGCCCGGGGCTGGGCGGACTCCCATAGGGTCCGCGCCGGACACAAATTTTGTGGCTGACTCAGCCCCCAGTGGGAGCCGGCGTTGCCGGCGATGAGGCCATCAGCAACAGCACCAACTTCCCTGCAGGGATTTACGGTGCGCCATCATCAGCCTGTAACCACCCTCCCCTATCCTGCCGTTCCCCAGAATCCCCTCGAAGACCAACAATGAATCTGGACCCAGCCAGCTCCCGCCAGTCCTTCATGATCCGCTCCGACAACATGAGCACCGACGATTTCGGCGCCCTGTTCACCCGCATGTTCGGCAACCTCTACGCCGGCATGCCGCGCCCCGATCGCCAGGTGGCCATCGCCGGGGTCTATGGCCGCTACGACGGCGTGAGCTTTCGCAACCTGAGCTTTCGCGGCGACCTGCTGACCGGCCTGCCCGACGCCGAGGACGAAATCACCTTCGTCTTCCCCACCGCCGGGCGCATCGTGTTCAGCCAGTCCAGCGAGATCATCGGCACACCGCAGATCGCCCTGGCCGTGGAGAAAACCTCGGTCAAATCCGTGAGCTTCATCGACGGCCACTCCCAGTACGGCATGTCGATCCGCCGTTCGGTGTTTGCCCGCCGCCTCTCGACCCTGCTGGGCAGGCCGATCCTCCAGCCGATACGCTTTCGCCCGCTGGTGGACCTGGCCTCGGACGCCTTCCAGGGCATCAAGGCAATCGTCGGCATGGCCACCGGCAACGAGTTCGACCATCTGATGAGCGCCAGCTCGCTGATGCCCAGCCGCCTTCAGGAAATGCTGGTGGATTCGGTACTGGAAGTCTGGCCCCACAACTACAGCGACGAACTCAAGCGCCCGCAGAAACTGATCGCCCCGCGCCATGTGAAACAGGCCATGGACTACATCCAGGCCCATCCCGGCGCGCTGGTCAGTGGCGACGAACTGGCCGCGCTGAGCAATATCAGCCTGCGTGCCCTGCAGGACGGTTTCCGCCGCTTCGTAGGAACCTCGATCGTTTCCTATCAGCGTCAGGTACGCCTGCAACGGGCCTACGAAGCGCTGAAGCAGGACGCGTCCCGTTCCGTCAGCGAAATCTCCCTGGCACTGGGCTTCAGCAACGTCGGACGTTTCTGCCAGTACTTCCAGAACGCCTACGGCATCAGCCCGGCCGATCTGCGCAACGGATCCTGAGCCCCAAGCTGCAAGCTTCAAGCGGCAAGAAAGAGCAATCCGCGTCGCCGCAACTCTCTCTTGCCGCTTGCAACTTGCAGCTTAAAGCTCGTCAAAACTGATAGCTGGCCTTCAGGTTGCCGCTGGCCCCGTGGCTGTTACCACCAGCGATCACCCCCACCTCGGCCCCCACGCTGAAATCCCCCAGGCTGGCATTCAGGTTGAATGACCCACCGAACTGGTCACGGCTGTCGAACGCCGCACGCTGGGCGACATCCAGCCCCAGCAGATGCCCTTCGCTGTCGACCTTGTCGTCACCCAGCGCATGCTCGTAACCCAGTTCGATCCCCGGTGTCAGTTGCCAGCCGGCGCCCAGGCTCTGCGGCGCGAACGTGGCCTTGACGTTGGCAAAGGCGGCGCGGCGCGTCTCCTTGAGGTCGTCCACCTGCAGGGCCAGCTCGCTCCCTTTCTCCTGGAAGCCGTCCAGATCAACGCGGCTGACCCGCACACCCAGGCTCGGCTCGAAGGTAACGCCCGACATCGGCATCCGGTATCCAAGCGCCAGGCTCGCGCCCGCCAGGGTGCCCTCGGTATCGCCCTTGGCCGCCCCCAGGCCGCCACCCAACTCGCGCTTGCTGTCGTAGT
>DQAA01000645.1 GCA_003523465.1 Pseudomonas sp. | reverse complement strand
GAAGCCCCCGAGCCGGCCGCAGCACCGCCTGCCGAAGTCGCGCCTGCCGAGGAGCCAGCGCCAGCACCCGAGGCCGAACCCGTCGAGGTCGAGCCCGCGACTGACGAACCCGTCCCGGAAATGACCCCGGAACAGCTGCTTTATTCCCTCCCCGACGGCACCGAGCCCACCTATAGCTCCGTCGCCACCCATATCGAGGAAACCCTGCTCGGCCTGCTCAATGACCTGGCCCTGCCCGAGCGCCACCGCCCCCAGGCGGAGTCGATGCGTGAGCGCCTGGAACATGGCCTGAACTGGTACGAGTTGCTGCCGGTACTGGATGACCTGGCCGTGCTGATGCTGGCCATCACCGACAGCGGCCAGCACGAATTCGAAGCCTACCTGCAGCAACTCAACGAGCGTCTCGAAACATTCCAGAGCCATCTGCAAGAGGCCAGCGAGGGCCACGCCGACAACCAGTCCGCCGAACGCGACCTGAACAGCCAGTTGCGCGAGCAGGTCGACGGCCTGCACAGCAGCGTGCAGGGCGCCGCAGACCTGGACAGCCTCAAGCATGTGCTCGAAGGCCGCCTCGAAGGCCTGCTCGGCACCATGGATGAACACCAGCAACAGCGCGACAAGCGCGAAGAAGAGATGGCCACCCGCCTCAAGGGCTTGTCCGAGCGGGTCGCGCACATGGAGCAGGAAGCCCAGGGCTACCGCGAGCACCTCGAAGAACAGCGGCAGAAAGCCCTGGTCGATCCGCTGACCGGCCTGCCGAACCGCGCCGCCTGGTCCGAACGCCTGGATCTGGAAGTCGCCGAATGGCAGGAAAAAGGCGGCCACCTGCTGATGGCGATCCTCGACCTGGACCACTTCAAGCGCATCAACGACAGCTATGGCCACCTGGCCGGCGACAAGGTCCTGAAGATCGTCGCCAACGAACTGCGCAAGCGCCTGCGCGTGCGTGACTTCATTGCCCGTTTCGGCGGCGAGGAGTTCGTCCTGCTGGTGCCACAGACCGCCCTCGCCGGTGGTCTACAGTTGGCAGAGAGCCTGCGCGCGGCGGTGGAAGCCTGTCCATTCCACTTCAAGGGCGAGCGGGTCACCATCACCCTGTCGGTGGGCATCACCGCGTTCCGCTCCGGCGAACGCAGCGATGCGGTGCTCAAGCGCGCCGACGAAGCCCTGTATCGGGCCAAGCACCTCGGACGCAACCGCGTGGAACAGGGGTGAGCGGCCCTTCCTGAGGTACGTTATGCTCGCGCATTCCAGACTTCCCAGGCGTCGCCCCTTTTTCATGAAAGCGTTTTTCTCCGTTCTGTTGCTGGCAGTCCTCGCGGGCTGCACCAGCACCCCGCAACTGCGTATCGACCACAGCCATGTCTCGGCCAACCAGGACAGCCGCATCCAGTTCGTGGTGGTGCATTACACCAATGCCTCGCTGGAGCGTTCGCTGGCCTTGCTCACCCACGGTGAAGTCAGCAGCCACTACCTGATCGGCGACGATCGCGACGCCACCATCTATCAACTGGTCGATGAAAGCCGCCGCGCCTGGCATGCCGGCGAAAGCCAGTGGGAGGGCCGGACCTGGCTCAACTCCACGTCGATCGGCATCGAAATCGTCAATCCCGGCTTTACCGACACGTCCACCGGTCGGGTCTGGCACCCGTACAGCGAGGCGCAGGTGCAATCGCTGATCCTGCTGCTCAAGGACATCGCCAAGCGCAATAACATCCAGCCACGCCACATCATTGGCCACAGCGACATCGCCCCGTTGCGCAAGCTCGATCCGGGCCCGCTGTTCCCGTGGAAGCGCTTGGCCGATGAAGGCCTGGGCATCTGGCCCGATGCGCGGGCGGTCGCCCAGCAGCAGGCACGTTTCTCGGTCAATCCGCCGAGCGTTACCTGGTACCAGCAACAGTTGGCGCGCTTTGGTTACTCGATCGAACAGACCGGCGTATTCGACGTTGCCACCCGTCATGTCCTGGCGGCGTTCCAGATGCGCTTCCGCCCGCAACGCTTCGACGGCCAGCCGGATGCCCAGACGGCAGCGATGCTGCAGGTGCTGAACAACCAGCGCTGACGGTGACTTTGTCCACTGCCGTCAAAAGCCCGCCAAACGGCCAGGCCGACTTTCTCCAGAGTTGCTATACCTCTGGTATGAAACGGGATATTTCCGATGTCGCCTGCCCTCCAGCTGTTACGCGGCCTGTTATATCGACCCTGGCTCCTGGCATTGCTGGCAGCCTCGGCGAGTGCCTTTTTGCTGTTGCTGGGCAGCCTGGGCGTGGCCATGCACCAGGTGCAGGTCAACGAAAGCGAGCAGATGAATGCCCGCGGCGAGCGCTTTCTCGAGCGTCTTGAACAGATCTTCGGTCAGCTCCGACAAAGCGTCGATCAGCTCCAGGCCCAGCCCTTTCGCGGCTGCAGTGCCGAGCTGATCGCCGCACTGCANNACTTCGACAACCGCTTCGTCTTCGATGCCGCGTACATGGACGACCGACAGCTCTGCTCCAGCCGCCTCGGCGGTCGCACCTTCGAATCCCTCCCGCCTCCCGATATCCGGGGCCCCACCTACAGCTACTGGCTCAATACCAGCACCGAACCCGACGATAACCGTGCCGCGCTGATTCTCGGCCGCGGGCCCTTCCGCGTGTCGACCTCGCGCGGGCACCTGACCGATGTGGTCGACCTGCCTGCCGGCGGCAGCCTGCTGGTGGTGCTGGAGCACGGCACCCGTGCCGTACCGGTGCTCGGCCCCGTGCAGCCGTGGCCACCGGAGGCCCTCAACTGGCCGCCGCGCTCGAAGGATGCCCTGTTCGAACTCCCCGACCGCCTGCTCTACCGCATGCCGACCAAATCCCCGGACTACCANNTGAAGATGAGCGGTGCGCTCTGGCTGTTGTTTCCCGGCAGCCTGTTGCTGGCCTGTTGCATCGGCTGGGCGGTGCTGCAACTGGTGCAGCAAAGTCGTTCGATGAGTTCGGAATTGCAGGGGGCGCTGCGCCGTGGCGAATTGCAGGTGCTCTACCAGCCGATCTTCGAGCTGGCCAGCCGCCGCTGTGTCGGTGCCGAGGCCCTGGTGCGCTGGCGCCGCCCGGACGGCA
>DQAA01000505.1:4121-4343 GCA_003523465.1 Pseudomonas sp. | reverse complement strand
GCATCTGGCAGCTCTCCGGCGGCCAGAAACAGCGCGTCGGCCTGGCCCGTGCGCTGGCGGCCGATCCTCGGGTGCTGCTGATGGACGAGCCTTTCGGCGCCCTCGACGCCTTCACCCGCGAACAGATGCAGGAGCTGCTGCTGCAGGTCTGGCAGCGTACGGCCAAGCCGGTGTTCCTGATTACCCATGACATCGAGGAAGCGGTGTTCCTCGCCACCGACC
>DQAA01000505.1:2252-4108 GCA_003523465.1 Pseudomonas sp. | reverse complement strand
CCAGCGCTACGCGGCGGGCGAATCGGCCCGTTCGATCAAGTCCGACCCACGCTTTATCGAAACCCGCGAGCATGTGCTGGCGCGGGTCTTTTCCCAACGCAGCGCCGCCGGGCGCCAGGAGTTCGCATGAGCAGCCTCGAACTGCCGGTAACGGCCAAGCCGACCGTCGCCGCACCTCGCGCCCGATTCACCCTGAGCACTCGCTGGATTAGCGGCCTGACCCTTGGCGGCCTGTTGGCGCTGTGGTGGCTGGTGACGGCGGCGGANNGAGTGGATCGAGCCGCTGTTCCTGCCGTCGCCGGAAGCGGTGCTGGGCAAGGCCTGGCTCCTGCTGACCCAGGGCTACATGGAATCCACCCTGTGGCAGCACCTCGGTGCCAGCCTGGGCCGTATCGGCCTGGCGCTCGGTGCGGCGATTCTTACCGCGATCCCGATCGGCATCGCCATCGGTCGCAACCGTATCGCCCGTGGCGTGCTCGACCCGCTGATCGAGTTCTACCGGCCGATTCCGCCGCTGGCCTACCTGCCGCTGATCGTCATCTGGTGCGGTATCGGCGAGCTGTCCAAGGTGCTGCTGATCTACCTGGCGATCTTCGCCCCGATCGCCATTGCCACCGCCACCGGCGTGCGCACGGTCGACCCGGCCAAGCTGCGTGCTGCGCAGTCGCTGGGGGCGAGTAAGGCGCAGTTGATCCGTCATGTGATCCTGCCCAGCGCCCTGCCGGACATCCTTACCGGCGTGCGCATCGGCCTTGGCGTGGGCTGGTCGACCCTGGTCGCCGCCGAGCTGATCGCGGCCACCAGCGGGCTGGGCTTCATGGTGCAGTCGGCGGCGCAGTTCCTGGTCACCGACGTGGTGGTGCTGGGGATCCTGGTCATCGCCCTGATCGCCTTCGCCCTGGAAATGGGCCTGCGCGCCCTGCAACGCAAGCTGGTGCCGTGGCACGGCCAGAGTCATTGAAACGAATTCATTAGTGAGACAGACATGAGCCTGATCATTACCCCGCTGAGCCCGGCGCTCGGCGCGCAAATCAGTGGCGTGGACCTCAGCCGCGAGATCGACGCAACCACCCGCGATGCCATCGAGCAAGCCCTGCTCGCGCACCAGGTGCTGTTCTTCCGCGAGCAGTCGATCACTCCGCAGCAGCAGGCCAATTTCGCTGCGCAGTTCGGCGACCTGCATATCCACCCGATCTATCCGAACATCCCGGAAACCCCGCAGGTGCTGGTGCTGGATACCGCCGTCACCGACGTGCGCGACAACGCCATCTGGCACACCGACGTCACCTTCCTGCCGACCCCGGCGCTGGGTGCGGTGCTGGCGGCGAAGCAGGTGCCGGCGTTCGGTGGGGATACCTTGTGGGCCAGCGGGATCGCGGCTTATGAGGCTCTGTCGGAGCCGTTGAAGCGCTTGCTGGACGGGCTGACGGCGACCCATGACTTCACCAAGTCATTCCCCCTGGCGCGGTTCGGCAGCACGCCGGAAGACCTGGCGCGCTGGGAAGCGACGCGCAAGGCCAACCCGCCGATTTCGCATCCGGTGATACGGACGCATCCGGTGAGTGGTCGGAAGTCGTTGTTCGTCAGTGACGGCTTCACCACCCGGATCAATGAGTTGAGCGAGCAGGAGAGCGAGGCGATTCTGAAGCTGCTGTTCGCTCATGCCACGCGGCCGGAGTTCACCATTCGCTGGCGCTGGCAGGTGGGGGATGTGGCGTTCTGGGATAACCGCGTGACCCAGCATTACGCGGTGGATGATTACAGGCCGGAGCGGCGGGTGATGCATCGGGCTACGATCCTCGGGGATGTGCCCTTCTGACAGTTGTGTGGTGAATTTGAGGGCCTCATCGCTGGCA
>DQAA01000505.1:204-2246 GCA_003523465.1 Pseudomonas sp. | reverse complement strand
CTTGCCAGCGATAGGGCCCTCAGCAACAACCTAGATGATCCGGGCCTCGAAGCTGGCCGGCTTCAACTGGATCGCCACGAACTTCGACGTCGGGGTATGGCTGCCATCCCCCACGCTTTCCAGCGGCACCAGCGGGTTCACCTCTGGGTAGTAAGCCGCCGCCTGCCCCGCCGGGATATCGAACGCCAGCAAGGTAAACCCGGTCACCCGCCGCTCCAGTCCATCACCCCACAGCGACACGATGTCGGCCTTGTCCCCCGGGTTGAAGCCCAGGCGGATGATGTCTGCTTCGTTGGCGAACAACACGTTGCGCTGCCCGCGAACGCCGCGATAACGGTCGTCCAGGCCATAGATGGTGGTGTTGTACTGATCGTGGGAGCGCATCGATTGCATGATCAGGTCCGGCAGCTTGCCGGTGGCGCGCACGCCTTCGTGGAGCAGATCGTCCGGCAGGCGGTTGGCCTTGAAGTTGGCCTTGCCGCTGGCGGTTTTCCATACGCGCTGGGCAGCATTGTTGCCCAGGTAGAAACCACCCGGATGCTTCAGCCGCTCGTTGAACTGGTCGAAGCCGCCAATGGTGTCGGCGATCAGGTCGCGGATGCGGTCGTAGTCGGCGATCAGCCAGTTCCAATCCACCGGGTGATTGCCCACGGTCGCGGCCGCGATACCGGCGATCACCGCAGGCTCCGAGCGCATCTGCTTCGACAGCGGTTTCAGTTGGCCATTGGAGGCATGGACCATGCTGAACGAGTCTTCCACGGTCACGGCCTGCGGGCCTTCGCCCTGCTGGTCGATATCGGTACGGCCGAGGCACGGCAGGATCAGCGCTTCCTTGCCGTGGATCAGGTGGCTGCGGTTGAGCTTGGTGCTGATATGCACGGTCAGGTCGCAGTTGCGCAGGGCCTGGGCGGTGCGGTCGCTATCCGGGGTGGCCTGGGCGAAGTTGCCGCCAAGGCCGATAAAGACCTTGGCCCGGCCTTCGAGCATGGCGTGGATCGCTTCGACGGTGTTGTGGCCGTTGTGTCGCGGCACCGGGAAGCCGAAACGGCGTTCCAGGGAGTCGAGCAACGCTACCGGCGGACGCTCGTTGATGCCCATGGTGCGGTCGCCCTGCACGTTGCTGTGGCCACGCACCGGGCACAGGCCGGCGCCTGGGACACCGAGGTTGCCGCGCAACAGCATGAGGTTGGCGATTTCCTGGATGGTCGGCACCGAGTGCCGGTGCTGGGTGATGCCCATGGCCCAGCACATGATGACTTTCTTCGCTTTCACGTACATCCGGGCGGACAGTTCGATCTCGCCCAGAGTCAGGCCCGATTGGGTTTCGATCTGCTCCCACGAAGTGGCATCGACCACCGCCAGGTAGTCGTCGACAGTGGCGGTGTGCTCGGCAATGAAGGCGTGGTCGAAGATCGGTTCTTCACCCTTGGCCAGCGCCTCACGCTCCCACTGCAGTAGGAACTTGGCCATGCCGCGCATCATCGCCATGTCGCCGCCCAGGGCTGGGCGGAAGAACGCGGTGTTGGTTGGCTTGTCACCGTTGGTCAGCATCTCGATCGGGTGCTGCGGGTGCTGGAAGCGCTCCAGGCCACGCTCCTTGAGCGGGTTGATGCACACCACCTGGGCGCCACGTTCTACCGCCTCGCGCAGTGGTTCGAGCATGCGCGGGTGGTTGGTGCCGGGGTTCTGGCCCCAGACGAAAATCGCGTCGGCGTGCTCGAAGTCATCGAAGGTGACCGTGCCCTTGCCGACCCCGACGCTCTGGCCCAGGGCCACGCCGCTGGCCTCGTGGCACATGTTCGAGCAGTCCGGGAAGTTGTTGGTGCCGTAGGCGCGGACGAACAGCTGGTACAGGTACGCCGCTTCGTTGCTGGCCCGGCCGGAGGTGTAGAACTCGGCCTGGTCCGGGCTTTCCAGCGCGTTCAGGTGGCGGGCGATCAGGGCGAAGGCGTCGTCCCAGCTGATCGGCCGGTAGCGGTCGCCCACCGGGTCGTAGAGCATCGGGTCGGTCAGGCGGCCCTGGTATTCGAGCCAGTAGTCGC
>DQAA01000505.1:0-166 GCA_003523465.1 Pseudomonas sp. | reverse complement strand
CTTGGCGCCGTTCTCGCAGAACTTGACCATGCCGTGTTCCGGCGAGTCGCCCCAGGCGCAGCCAGGGCAGTCGAAACCGCCGTTCTGGTTGGTCTTGAGCAGGGCACGGATGTTCTTCAGGGCGTTGTCGCTGCCGACCCACGCCTGGACCACGCTGCGCAGCGCG
>DQAA01000289.1 GCA_003523465.1 Pseudomonas sp. | reverse complement strand
GTGATGTTTGAGGGCCTCATCGCCCAACGCCGACGCGATACCTGTGGGAGCCGGCGTTGCCGGCGATGAGGCCCTCAAGAACAAAACAAAACTCCAAAAAAAACGGGAACCCTGAGGTTCCCGTTCTTTTCAACGCACCAGCAAGCTTAGCGCGGGAATGCAGGCGGGTTCACACCGGCCATGTCTTCCATCACACGAACTACCTGGCAGCTGTAACCGAATTCGTTGTCGTACCAGACGTACAGGACAACGCGGTTTTCGTTGCAGATGGTCGCTTCGGCGTCAACTACACCGGCGTGGCGCGAGCCGACGAAGTCGGTCGATACCACTTCCTGGCTGCTCACGTAGTCGATCTGCTTGTGCAGCTCGGAATGCATGGCGGTCTGGCGCAGGTACTCGTTCAGTTCTTCACGAGTGGTGGCCTTTTCCAGGTTCAGGTTGAGGATCGCCATGGAGACGTTCGGCGTCGGAACGCGGATGGCGTTGCCGGTCAGCTTGCCTTTCAGCACTGGCAGTGCCTTGGCGGCTGCGGTGGCGGCGCCGGTCTCGGTGATGACCATGTTCAGCGGCGCGGCGCGACCGCGACGGCTGCCCTTGTGGAAGTTGTCGATCAGGTTCTGGTCGTTGGTGAACGAGTGAACGGTTTCGACGTGACCGTGGACGATGCCGTACTGGTCATTCAGCGCCTTCAGCACCGGCACGATGGCGTTGGTGGTGCAGGAAGCGGCGGAGATGATCTTGTCGTCAGCGGTGATTTCGCCATGGTTGATGCCATGGACGATGTTCTTCAGCGCGCCCTTGCCAGGTGCGGTGAGGATCACGCGGGCAGCGCCCGGGCAGGCCAGGTGCTGGCCCAGGCCCTCGGCGTCACGCCATACACCGGTGTTGTCGACGATCAGCGCATTGCTGATGCCGTACTGGGTGTAGTCGACTTCGCTCGGCGCCTTGGCGTAGATCACCTGGATCAGGTTGCCGTTGGCGGTGATGGTGTTGTTTTCTTCGTCAACGGTGATGGTGCCGTCGAACGGACCGTGAACCGAGTCACGACGCAGCAGGCTGGCGCGCTTGATCAGGTCGTTGGTCGCGCCTTTGCGCACGACGATGGCACGCAGGCGCAGGCCGTCGCCGCCACCGGTTTTTTCGATCAGGATGCGCGCCAGCAGACGGCCGATGCGACCGAAACCGTACAGGACGACGTCGGTGCCCTTGCGTGCGGAAGCGTTCTGCTGGCCAACCACTTCGGCCAGCTCGTCACGAACGAACTGCTCGGCGCTGCGGCCGTTGCCTTCCAGCTTGAACTTGTTGGCCAGCTTGCCCAGGTCGACCGAAGCGGCGCCCAGTTTCAGCTCGCTCATGGCCTTGAGCAGGGGGAATGTCTCGTGGACGGACAGTTCGGTTTCGTCGGTCTGGCGATGGCGGGCAAAGCGGTGGGCTTTGAGAATCGAGATCACCGAACGGTTGATCAGGCTGCGGCCATAGATCGAGCTCACCACGTTGTTATTGCGGTAGAGCTGACCGATAAGCGGGATCATCGCTTCTGCAAGCGCTTCACGATCGATCCACTCACCAAGACACTGGTCGGGCTTCTGAGTCACGGGAACCTTCCACATGTAGGGACAGAAAAAAGGGGCTACATTATGCCGCCGTGCTTCGTATCGAGCAATGAGCGCCTGTCGTTCCTGTCACGTTGCGGCAATTTGCCCACGCCAAGCCTTACCGCATAAGCCCCGGCCCGGTACAATCGGCCTCTTTGTCGCAACGCTTGGAGCTCGACCTCCCGTGCCTGTTCTGCGTCTACCGCACCTTCCGGCCACCGCCGGCAAACAAACCTGGGGCAACCTGCCCGGCGCCGCCCTCAGCCTGGCCATCGCCGAGGCCGCCAGCGCCGCCAAACGCTTCACCCTGCTGCTGACCGCCGATAGCCAGAGCGCCGACCGGCTGGAGCAGGAGTTGCGCTTCTTTGCGCCGGAGCTGGCGGTGTTGCCCTTCCCCGACTGGGAAACCCTGCCCTACGACCTGTTCTCGCCGCACCAGGACATCATCTCGCAGCGGATCGCCAGCCTGTACCGCCTGCCGGAGCTGGACCACGGCATCCTCGTGGTGCCGATCACCACCGCCCTGCACCGCCTGGCACCGACCCGCTTCCTGCTCGGCAGCAGCCTGGTCCTGGATATCGGCCAGAAGCTCGATGTCGAGCAGATGCGCACGCGCCTGGAAGCCAGCGGCTACCGCTGCGTCGATACGGTGTATGAGCACGGCGAATTCGCCGTTCGCGGCGCCCTGATCGACCTGTTCCCGATGGGCAGCAAGCTGCCCTACCGCATCGATCTGTTCGATGACGAGATCGAGACGCTGCGCACCTTCGACCCGGAAACCCAGCGTTCCATCGACAAGGTCGAGTCGGTACGCCTGCTGCCAGCGCGGGAATTCCCCCTGCAGAAAGACGCCGTGACCCGCTTCAAGGCACGCTTCCGCGAGCGTTTCGACGTGGATTTCCGCCGCAGCCCGATCTTCCAGGACCTCACCAGCGGCATCATCCCCGCTGGGATCGAGTACTACCTGCCGCTGTTCTTCGATGAAACCTCGACCCTGTTCGACTACCTGCCCCAGGACACCCAGGTGTTCTCCCTGCCGGGCGTCGAGCAGGCCGCCGAGCACTTCTGGAACGACGTGCGCGGGCGCTACGAAGAACGCCGCATCGATCCGAACCGCCCGTTGCTGCCACCTGCCGAGCTGTTCCTGCCGGTGGAAGACTGTTTCGCCAAGCTCAAGGGCTGGCCGCGCATCGTGGTCAGCGCCGACGATATCGACAGCGGTGCCGGCCGTGAGCGCTTCCCGGCGCAGAAACTGCCGAACCTGGCCATCGAAGCCAAGGCCAGCCAGCCGCTGGCCGCGCTCTCCGGTTTCCTCGACCAATTCCCCGGCCGCGTGCTGTTCACCGCCGAGTCGGCGGGCCGTCGCGAAGTCCTGCTGGAGTTGCTGGAGCGCCTGAAACTGCGCCCACAGACCGTCGACAACTGGCTCGATTTCGTCACCGGCAGTTCGCGCCTGGCGATCACCATCGCGCCGCTGGACGACGGTTTGCTCCTGGAAGATCCAGCCCTGGCCCTGGTCGCGGAAAGCCCGCTCTTCGGCCAGCGCGTGATGCAGCGCCGTCGCCGGGAAAAACGCAGCGACGCCAACAACGACGCGGTGATCAAGAACCTTACCGAGCTGCGCGAAGGCGCACCGGTGGTGCATATCGACCACGGTGTCGGTCGCTACCNNGCTACCTGGGTCTGGCGACCCTGGAAATCGACAGCCAGGTCGCCGAATTCCTGACCCTCGAATACGCCGAGGGCGCCAAGCTCTACGTGCCGGTGGCCAACCTGCACCTGATCGCCCGCTACACCGGTAGCGACGACGCCCTGGCGCCCCTGCACCGGCTCGGCTCCGAGACCTGGCAGAAGGCCAAGCGCAAGGCGGCCGAGCAGGTCCGCGACGTTGCCGCCGAACTGCTCGACATCTACGCCCGCC
>DQAA01000167.1 GCA_003523465.1 Pseudomonas sp. | reverse complement strand
GGCGAAAAAAAACGCCTGCCGGTAAGGGCAGGCGTTTTTCGTTGAAGCGGGTAACTCAGTACGACAGGCCGAAATGCTCTTCGTCCATCGCCATCAGGTTGTTCGCACCGGACAGCATGGTGGCAACGTGAGTGCGGGTACGCGGCAGGATGCGCTGGAAGTAGAAGCGCGCGGTCTGCAGCTTGGCGGTGTAGAAGGCTTCTTCGCTGGTGCCGGCAGCCAGTTTCTCGGCGGCCAGGCGGGCGATGTCGGCCCAGAAGTACGCCAGGCAGGCATAACCGGAGTACATCAGGTAGTCCACCGAAGCGGCACCCACTTCTTCACGGTCCTTCATGGCGGCCATGCCGACCTTCATGGTCAGTTCGCCCCATTCCTTGTTCAGCGCAGCCAGTGGCTCGACGAATTCCTTGACGGCTTCGTTGCCTTCCTGGGCCTGGCAGAACTTGTGCACGATCCTGGTGAAGCCCTTGAGCGCTTCGCCCTGGGTCATCAGTACCTTGCGGCCCAGCAGGTCCAGCGCCTGGATGCCGGTGGTGCCTTCGTACAGCATGGAGATGCGGCTATCACGCACGTTCTGCTCCATGCCCCACTCGGCGATGAAGCCGTGGCCACCGTAGATCTGCACACCGTGGTTGGCGGATTCGAAGCCGACTTCGGTCATGAAGGCCTTGGCGATCGGTGTCATGAAGGCCAGCAGTGCGTCGGCCTTCTTCTTCTCTTCTTCGTCCTGGCTGTACTTGACGATGTCCACCTGCTTGGCGGTGAAGTAGACCATCGCCCGGTTACCCTCGGCGAAAGCCTTCATGGTCAGCAGCATGCGGCGCACGTCCGGGTGGACGATGATCGGGTCAGCCGCCTTGTCCGGTGCTTTCGGGCCGGTCAGCGAGCGCATTTGCAGGCGATCGCGGGCGTATTTCAGGCCACCCTGGAAACCGATTTCAGCGTGGGCCAGGCCTTGCAGTGCGGTACCCAGGCGAGCGGTGTTCATGAAGGTGAACATGCAGTTCAGGCCTTTGTTGGCCGGGCCGATCAGGAAGCCGGTGGCTGCGTCGAAGTTCATCACGCAGGTGGCGTTGCCGTGGATGCCCATCTTGTGTTCGAGGGAACCACAGGCCACCGCGTTGCGCTCGCCCGCGCCGCCTTCGGCGTTCGGCAGGAACTTCGGCACGATGAACAGGGAAATGCCCTTGGTGCCAGCCGGTGCGTCCGGCAGGCGGGCCAGGACGATATGGACGATGTTGTCGGCCATGTCGTGCTCACCGGCCGAGATGAAGATCTTGGTGCCGGTGACTTTGTAGGAACCGTCGGCCTGAGGTTCGGCCTTGGTGCGCAGCATGCCCAGGTCGGTGCCGCAGTGCGGCTCGGTCAGGCACATGGTGCCGGTCCATTCGCCGGTCACCAGCTTGGTCAGGTAAGCCTCTTGCTGCTCGGGGGTGCCGTGCTCGGAGATGGTGTTCATCGCGCCGTGGGACAGGCCCGGGTACATGCCCCAGGACCAGTTGGACTCGCCGACCATTTCGCTGATCGCCAGGCCCAGGGACTCAGGCAGGCCCTGGCCGCCGTGTTCGACGTCATGGGCCAGGCTCGGCCAGCCGCCTTCGACGAACTGCTTGTAGGCTTCCTTGAAGCCGGTCGGGGTCTTAACACCCGATTCGCTCCAGGTGCAGCCTTCCAGGTCACCAACGCGGTTCAGCGGGGCCAGTACCTGTTCACAGAACTTCGCGCCTTCCTCGAGGATGGCATCGACCATGTCCGGCGTGGCGTCCTGGCAACCCGGCAGGCTCTGATAGTGCGCTTCGTAGCCGAGCAGTTCATCACGGACGAAACGAATATCACGCAAGGGGGCTTTGTATTCAGGCATAGCGATGAACCTCTGCTGATGAATCCTTGTTAGGAGAGAGACCACACCGACCAGCTCTAGGCGGCTGTCGGTCAAACAGTTGTTTGAAACATACGTTTACGCCAGTGGCTTGTCAACACCCCGCCAGCGGCACTTTTGCCATCGTCCGCATGAACTACAAACGTAGGAAATGTCCGAGCAACACGCAGCCGAACGCCTGGCACAACGGCCAAGGCGCTGATGAATAAAGGCTAGCGGGGAAAGATGAAGCCTGAGGCGTCGCGCCTCAGGCGTAGGTGTCGATCAGCGTGCCGAGCATTTCGTCCGACGCTTTGGCCACTTTGACACCGAGTTCGACCTGATGCTTGCCCATGGCCTGCTCGACGGTGTTGGTGGCCAGGTCCAACTGCTGGCTGCGATCGACGGAACGCAGGCGCTCGGCCTGGAAGTCGCTGGATTGACTGGTGGCGGCCCGTTCAACGGTGTTGTTGGCGATCTGGCTGGCGGCCTGATCGACCCGGTGCTGCCCGGCCTGAATGGCGCCCAGGCCGGCATAGAATGCGGAACTGCCCGAGATTTCCATTTCAAAGACTCCAGATAAAAAGTGGCAATACAGTGGCCTATTGAAGCAGAGATAGGGAGCAATTGCCGTTGAAAAACACTAATGAGGTTGGGGGTTGCGATAGAGAGAGTCCGTGTCAGTCCAACAAATCGATCTGCAAATGCTCCGCCACGGCCTCCGCCGACACGATCTTCAGCTTCGGCACCCGCCCCAGGCACGGCGCCGGCAAGCGCTCGGCGAGACTCGCCAGGTTCTCTTCCAGCCGCGAGGTCCGCGGATCGACGATGTTCGCCACCCATCCCGCCAATTGCAGGCCATCCCGGGCAATCGCCTCGGCGCTGAGCAGCGCATGGTTGATGCAGCCCAGGCGCACCCCCACCACCAGGATCACCGGCAGCTTCAGGGCTATCGCCAGGTCCGACAGGTTGGCCTGATGGGACAACGGCACCCGCCAGCCCCCCGCCCCTTCGATCAAGGTGAACTCTGCCTGCTGCGCCAGTACCTCGCGCATCGGCCCGAGCAGGCCCTGCACGCTGAGTTC
>DQAA01000169.1:1727-2614 GCA_003523465.1 Pseudomonas sp. | reverse complement strand
CGGACGCCTGGCGGAACGCGCGGCGCAGGCGCGTCAGGGTGGTGACGGCCGTGGTACTGCCCACCACCACACCCACCACCCCAAGCAACAGATAGGCAAGCACGGTGTTGCGATAGCGCTGCTGCGCCGCCTCGTAGGCCCGTTCTGCCGCAGCCTGTTGCAGCACCTGCAATTTGCCCANNCTGCCGGCGGGTTCGGCCACGCGCAGGAAGGAAATGATCCCCGGCAGGCGGAAGTCCCCGGCGCGCAGGGACTCCATCAGCACCGTCAGCTCTTCGCTCCAGTTGGCGTAGTAGCCCTCGAACGCCTCGGCGACCTGCTGCTCTTCCACGCTCAGCGAACGCTGCCGGTAGCCGTCCCAATGACGCTTCAGCTCGCTGTTGTTGGCTTCGATGGTGCCCAGGGTGACCTCCACCGAGCGGTCGAAGGCCGCCATCAGCGGGCCGTCCGGGTCATGCAGCACGGCGAGCAAGGCCAGGCGCCGGCTTTCGTCGAGGCGATGCTGGATCTCGCCGAAGGTCAGCAGGGTCGCGAGGTTTTCTTCGTTGATGCTGCGCAGGCTGTCCCGGGCCTGTTGCAGGCCGTAGACGCCAAAACCCACAGCGGCGACGAACAGCGCGGTGGCCAGCAGGGNNTACTTGAACACGGCAATCCCTCAGTCGGCGGTGACCATGGACAGCATGGCGGCCAGGTATTGCTCGCCATAAGGCGGCAGCAGGCCCCACTCGCGGCGCGGGTCATGGGCCGGGGCCTTGAATACCGTGCGCTGGTGGCTGAATTCGAGGAAGCCCTCGCGGCCGTGGTAGTGGCCCATGCCGGATGCCCCGACGCCGCCGAACGGGGCGTCATGCAGCGCCGCGTGCATCATCACGTCGTTGAGGGTGCTC
>DQAA01000169.1:0-1626 GCA_003523465.1 Pseudomonas sp. | reverse complement strand
GGGCCGGGCCGAAGATTTCTTCCTGCATGATGCGGCTTTGGGCGGGTGGATCGATCACCAGGCGCAGCGGGCGGCGGCGTTCGTGTTCGTCGACCGGCAACGGGTGCGGCAGGGACTCGATACGTGCGCCAAGGCGCCGGGCGTCCTCGATATAGCCCTCGACCCGGGCCAGATGACGCTCGTTGACCACCGCCACCACATCGACGTTGCCGGCAATGCTCGGGTGCAGGCTGATATAGGCGGTGCGCATCGCGGCGACAAAGGGATCGAGCAAGGTCCGGGGCACGTAGACAAGGTCCGGATTGATGCAGATCTGCCCGCCATTGGTGGCCTTGGCCACGGCGATGCTGAGGGCGGCCTGGTCCAGGTCGGCACTGGCCGAGACGATCACCGGCGACTTGCCGCCCAGTTCCAGGGTCACCGGCACCAGGTTTTCCGCGGCGTTGCGCATCACCGCGCGGCCGACGCTGGTGCTGCCGGTGAACACGAGATGATCGAACGGCTGCGCGGTGAAGGTCGCGGCCAGTTCGGCGTCGCCGGTGACCACTGCGACCTCCAGCGGATCGAGGTGTTCGGCGCAAAGCCGCGCGACCAGCCCGGCGGTGCGCGGGGTCACTTCCGAGGGTTTGAGAATCGCCCGGTTGCCTGCCGCCAGCACCGAGGCCAGCGGGCTGAACAGGGTGTACAGCGGCGCATTCCAGGTGCCGATGATGCCGACGCTGCCCTTGGGCTGGTGCATCACCCAGGCCTGCGCGCCCAGTTGGTCATATGGGGCGAACGGCGCACGGGGCTCGTCCTGCATCCATTGTTCGAGATGGTCGCGGGCATGCTTGAGCGAGGCCAGGGCGCCGAGGACATCGTTCATCAGCGAGAAACCGGCGGGACGCCCGCCGAAATCCAGGTCCATGGTCTCGGTCAACGCCGCGTGGTGGGCTACCAGCAGATCGATCACCCGCTGGATGCGCTGGCGGCGAGTGGCGGCATCTACCGCGCCGGCGGCGTTGAACGCGGTTTTCTGTGCGGCGAGCAATGAAGCAATGGCTGGATTCATGGAGCGTCCCCTGGCAAGTGGCCTTGTTGTTATGGCGCAACGTTGCCGGGGAAATCCCTGCCGCGCCTCGTCCGATCGGACCAGAGTCGAGCAAAAGCGTTAGTCCGTTGAGACGATGTACCGCGCGGCGTGGCGGCCAATACTGGCCACCTGAAAAACCACTGCATGAGGCCAGTCATGGCAACACCACACTTCGGTTTCGACCCCCAGGCCTTCCGCGCGGCGCTCGGCACCTTCACCACCGGAGTCACCATCATCACCACCCAGGGCGAGGACGGCGCGCCGGTGGGGATTACCGCCAACAGCTTCAACTCGGTGTCGCTCAACCCGCCGCTGGTGCTCTGGAGCCTGTCCAAGCAGGCGCGCAGCCTGCCGGTGTTCAGCAACGGCAAGCACTGGAACGTGCATGTGCTGTCCACCGAACAGGAAAAACTCTCCGGGCGCTTCGCCACCCAGGGCGAAGACAAGTTCGCCGAGATCGACCTGGACCGCGGCATCAGCGAGGCACCGCTGCTGCAAGACTGCACCGCGCGCTTCCAGTGCCGCACGGCATTCCAGTACGAGGGCGGCGACCA
>DQAA01000257.1 GCA_003523465.1 Pseudomonas sp. | reverse complement strand
CCCTGCTGCCACTGCGGCGCCCGAAGCACCTGCCGAAGTGCCTGCGGGCAGCGGCCAGGTAAGCCTTCAGTTCACCGGTGCCTGCTGGTTCTCGGTCACCGATGGCAACGGCAAGCTGTTGACCCAGGCCACCAAACAAAAGGGCGATGTCGTCAATCTGGTTGGCAAGCTGCCGCTTTCGCTGCACCTGGGTAACGCCCGTGCCGTGCAGGTCAGCTACAACGGCCAGGCCGTCGATCTCGCTTCGTCCACCCGTGGCGAGATCGCTCGCCTGAAGTTGGGGCAGTAACTCATGCACGGCGAATCTCCGATCAAACGTCGCGAATCCCGGAAAATCTGGGTCGGTAACGTACCTGTCGGCGGCGATGCCCCCATCGCTGTCCAGAGCATGACCAACACCGACACCAACGACGTCGCCGCCACCGTGGCGCAGATCAACCGCCTGGTGGACGCCGGCGTCGACATCGTCCGCGTCTCGGTACCGGACATGGATGCCGCCGAAGCCTTCGGCCGCATCAAGCAGCAGGTCAGCGTGCCACTGGTGGCCGACATCCACTTCGATTACCGCATCGCCCTGCGCGTCGCCGAGCTGGGCGTCGACTGCCTGCGTATCAACCCGGGCAACATCGGTCGCGAAGACCGCGTGCGCGCCGTGGTCGATGCCGCCCGCGACCGTGGCATCCCGATCCGCATCGGTGTCAACGCGGGCTCCCTGGAAAAGGACCTGCAGAAGAAATACGGCGAACCGACCCCGGCAGCGCTGGTCGAGTCGGCGCTGCGTCACGTAGAGCACCTCGAACGCCTGAACTTCCAGGACTTCAAGGTCAGCGTGAAGGCCTCCGACGTGTTCATGGCCGTCGAAGCCTATCGTCTGCTGGCCAAGGAAATCATCCAGCCGTTGCACCTGGGCATCACCGAAGCCGGTGGCCTGCGTTCGGGCACGGTGAAATCGGCGGTGGGCCTCGGTATGCTGCTCGCCGACGGGATTGGCGATACTATCCGCATCTCGCTGGCGGCCGACCCGGTCGAAGAGGTGAAAGTCGGCTACGACATCCTCAAGTCCCTGCACCTGCGTTCCCGTGGCATCAACTTCATCGCCTGCCCGAGCTGCTCGCGGCAGAACTTCGATGTGGTCAAGACCATGAACGAGCTCGAAGGCCGCCTGGAAGACCTGCTGGTGCCGCTGGACGTGGCGGTGATCGGTTGCGTGGTCAACGGTCCCGGTGAAGCCAAGGAAGCCCATGTCGGGTTGACCGGCGGCACGCCGAACCTGATCTACATCGACGGCAAGCCGGCGCAGAAGCTGACCAATGACAACCTGGTGGATGACCTCGAGAAGCTCATTCGCCAGAAAGCGGCCGAAAAGGTCGAGGCCGACGCGGCAGTGATTGCCCGCGGTTGACCGCTAGATTTCGTTAAGGATTTTTCGTGAGCAAATCGCTGCAAGCCATCCGTGGCATGAACGACATCCTGCCCGAGCAGACGCCCCTGTGGCGCTATTTCGAGAGCACCGTCGCCGGTCTGCTGGATACCTACGGCTATCGCCAGATCCGCATGCCGATCGTCGAGTTCACCGAGCTGTTCAAGCGCTCCATCGGTGAAGTGACCGACATCGTCGAAAAAGAGATGTACACCTTCACCGACCGCAACGGCGACTCCCTGACCCTGCGTCCGGAAGGCACCGCGTCCTGCGTGCGTGCGGTGCTCGAGCACGGCATCACCGGCAACGGCGAAGTGCAGAAGCTCTGGTACATCGGCCAGATGTTCCGCCACGAGCGCCCGCAGAAAGGCCGTTATCGCCAGTTCAACCAGATCGGTATCGAAGTCTTCAACCTCGACGGTCCGGACATCGACGCCGAGCTGATCGCCCTGACCTGGCGCCTGTGGGGCCTGCTGGGCCTGCGCGACGCGGTCAAGCTGGAACTGAACAGCCTGGGCACCAGCGAGGCTCGCGCCCGCTACCGTGATGCCCTGGTGGACTTCCTCTCCGCGCGTCTCGACCAACTGGACGAAGACAGCCAGCGCCGTCTGAAAACCAACCCGCTGCGCATCCTCGACAGCAAGGACGCCAACACCCAGGCCGCCCTGGTCGGCGCACCGAAGCTGGAAGACTACCTGGACGAAGAGTCCCGCATTCACTTCGAAGGCCTGAAGGCCCGTCTGGACGCTGCCGGCATTCCCTACGTGCTCAACACCAAGCTGGTGCGCGGCCTCGACTACTACAGCAAGACCGTGTTCGAGTGGGTCACCGACAAGCTCGGCGCCCAGGGCACCGTCTGCGCTGGCGGCCGTTACGACGGCCTGGTCGAGCAGATGGGCGGCAAGCCGACCCGTGGCGTCGGTTTCGCCATGGGTATCGAACGTCTGATCCTTCTTCTGGAAACCCTCGAGCTGGTTCCCGAGTCGATCTCCCGCCAGGTCGATGTCTATCTCTGTGCCTTTGGCGACGAGGCCGAGATGGCCGGCCTGAAGCTCAGCGAGCGCCTGCGCGACCAGTTGCCGAACCTGCGCCTGCAGGTCAACGCCGGTGGCGGCAGCTTCAAGAGCCAGTTCAAGAAAGCCGACAAGAGCGCGGCGCTGTACGCCCTGATCCTCGGGGACGACGAACTGGCGCAACAAGTGGTAGGTTTCAAACCCCTGCGTGGTCAGGGCGAACAACAAAACATTGCCTGGGATGCTCTGGCCGAGCACCTGGAAGCTTCCCTCGGGCAGGCGTGAAGCGCCCACAGCCGAATTGTTGAAAGGAGTATTGGGGTGTCGAGTACCGATGATGAACAACTGGTCGCGTTCAAGGACTGGTGGGAGCGTAACGGCAAGCCACTGGTAACCGGCGGCCTGCTGGCCCTGGTGGCCGTGTTCGGCTGGCAGGCCTGGCACAAGTACCAGACCAACCAGTCGCAAGGCGCCTCGAACCTCTATCAGGCGCTGGTGGAAACCACCCTGACGCCGACCGGTACCCCGGACACGGCCAAGGTCGCCGAGCTGTCGGGCAAGCTGAAGAGCGAGTTCGGTGGCACCGCCTACGCCCAGTACGGCAGCCTGTTCGTCGCCAAGGTGGCGGTGGACAGCGGCAAGCTGGATGATGCCGCCGCCGAGCTGAAGAGCGTCTACGACAAGCCGGCCGACGCGACCCTGGGCGAGATCGCCCGCCAGCGTCTGGCCCGCGTGCTGGCTGCACAGAACAAGGCCGACGAGGCGCTCAAGCTGCTCGACGGCGATACCGAGAAGGCATTCGTTGCCACCCGCGAAGAGCTCAAGGGCGACCTGCTGGTGCAACTGGGCCGTAGCGACGACGCACATGCTGCATACGAAAAAGCCAAGGCCGCGCTGTCCGATGACGCCGCGGTAGGTGGCCTGCAACTCAAGCTCGACGACCTGGCCAAAGGGGATGCGTGACGTGATCGGTTGGAAACATGCAGCAGTGCTGAGCCTGGCCATTCTGGCCGCGGGTTGCAGCAGCAACAGCAAGAAGGAACTGCCTCCGGCCGAGCTGACCAAGTTCACCGAAGAGGTCGTACTGCAGAAACAGTGGAGTCGTTCGATCGGTGACGGTCAGGGCGACACCTGGAACATGCTGGTTCCTGTCATCGAGAACGACCGTATCTTCGCTTCCGACGTGACCGGCGTGGTCATGTCGCTGGATCGCATGAACGGTGACGTGATCTGGAAGAAGGACCTGGAAAAACCGGTTTCCGGCGCCGTTGGCGTGGGTTACGGCATGGTTCTGCTGGGCACCCTCAAGGGCGAGGTGATTGCCCTGGATTCCAGCACCGGCGAGCAGAAATGGACTGCCCGGGTCACCAGCGAAGTGCTGGCTCCGCCGTCCACCAACGGTGACGTTGTGGTCGTGCAGACCCAGGACGACCGCGTGATCGGTCTCGACGCCGCCACTGGCGACCGTCGCTGGATCTACGAAAGCACCCCGGCGGTACTGACCCTGCGTGGTACCGGTGCGCCGATCGTGACCAACCGCCTGGCCGTCGCCGGCCTGTCCAGCGGCAAGGTGGTCGCCCTGGATACCAGCAATGGTGTGCCGGTGTGGGAACAACGGGTCGCGATCCCGCAAGGTCGCTCGGAGC
>DQAA01000574.1 GCA_003523465.1 Pseudomonas sp. | reverse complement strand
CCGCCAGCAACTGGCCCGTCAGCGATCCGCAGACTACAAGAGGCCCGGTCAATGCAGGCGGCACGGCCCAGGCCCAGAGGGCCATGGCCACCAGGCCGAAGTTGGAGCCGGACAGGCCCTGGACGAAGCCGGCCAGGATGGCGCCGAAGATGATGATGAGCCAGAGGGAGTCCATGGGTGCCCGATGGGTGCAAAAGGACTGGAGGATAGGCATCTTTTAGGGGAAGCGGAAGCTCGGATCAGGGGATAATCAGGGAACCATTCGTCAGATGACAATTTCACACTCAATGCTTAGCGGATTGGGCTAGTACTCACAAAAAACAATAGCACTCTCACCTAATCATATGATCTACAAGAAATTAATTTCAGAGCCTCAGCAACCCCATACCAGACTCCCTAAGAATAACCAACCAATAGACTGGGAAATCCTAGCCACCCAACGAGTCTCACTAGACTATTGACAGAAACCCCAAACAAATGGCTACATGCCATCACCATATAAATCGAGGCACATGGACGTGGTCAATAGTATCGAAATCGATTTTCTCGGAGTTGAAACCAACAAAAGTGGAGATGCCATTACACTCCGTTACCCCGACCCACTTACTGGAATATTCAAGGTTCATGTAATTGACGGCGGATATATAGAGACCGGCGAAAAAATTGTTTCTCATATTGAAAAAAATTATGCAACGAAACGTGTAGATCATGTAGTACTAACCCATCCTGACAGAGATCATGCAAACGGCCTGAGAGCGGTACTTGAAAATTGCGAAGTTGGTACATTATGGATGAATCGGCCGTGGCTCTACGCCGACGAACTAATTGACCGATTCTCAACTTACAACTCTGTAGAGCACCTTCGCAGAAAGCTACGAGAGATATATTCCGCCTCTGCTACGCTCGAAGACATAGCCTTAGAGAAGGGCATTCATATTTGTGAAGCCTTTCAGGGTGCAAACATCGGCATTTTTACAGTCCTCACACCATCGAAAACACGATACCTTGACTTAGTAGTTGAATCCGAAAAAACTCCCGAAGCGGAGCATACATTTGCAGAATCACTCGAAGGAATCTTTAGATCTGTTGCCCGCGCTGCTGCTAACTTAGTGAAGTCCGCTTGGGGTGACGAATATTTCCCTCCAACTGGTACTAGCAGCGAAAATGAAATGAGTGTGGTTCAATTCACCACGGCAAACCAGAAGAAAATTCTACTTACCGGTGATACTGGACGGGATGGCTTAACAGAGGCAGCTGACTTCTTAGTATCCATGGGGTATACCCTACCTGGCGTAAACCTCTTTCAAGTCCCTCATCATGGCGGACGCCATAATGTTTCGACTGCGGTACTAAATCGGTGGCTAGGTGAAATCGCTGACACCATGCCTGAAAACACGAACTGGTCGGCAGTCTGCAGTTCGGCGAAAGCAGACGAAGACCATCCAAGAAAATCTGTCATACGAGCTATGCTTCATCGTGGAGCTCATTTTGCTGCTACCGAAGGAAGAGATCTTCTCTGGACTGAGGGTACGCAGAGAGAGGGCTACAGTTCAATTCCTCAAATATCTTATCCTGCCGAGCAAGAACAGTAGTAAATGCAATGATATTTCTTATCATTGCTTACCTTCTAGCTCTAACTTTCATCGCTACCTACTCCCTGGGTGCAATGACATTAGGCTGGCTACCACCTCCATATGAGGCGGTGAGGCTCCCCTTAATGTGTGGAGCAATCGCCTCCATAGGTGGTTGCCTCTACTGCATTCGCGCGATCTACATTAACAAATGCGTATACAAACAATGGGACCCTGCTTGGCATATTTGGTATTTTTTACGTCCTATAGCCAGCACAATTTCAGGCTCTGTAAGTTATCTATTTCTAAAAGCCGGACTGCTGATACTCGAATCCAAATCCAACTCAGATGCTACTGAGATAGGTTTTTTCGCTCTAGCCTTCATTGCCGGCCTAAATGTCGACAAGTTCATCGCAAAAATTGAAGATGTTGCAAAGGCGGTTTGGGGAATTGATAAAACAAAGTCCGCAGAGGCCAGAAGCAAAGAAAAAAATTGACCACTCTAAATTAATTGGACACCTCCTTCCAAATAGCAAAAAACCAAACAAATCAAACAAAGCCCGAAGCATACTCACTGAGTAGGGAGACACAGAATCACGTTTCGGTTAGACGGCAGTTCACTGTTGCCGCGACAAAAGTATCCAAATACCTCTACCACCCTCTATACCGCCCTACGCCTCGTTCCGCCCCCCTTCCTCCCCCGCCGTTTGTCGGGTTCCAGCCCTTCATTGCGGCTCTGCGGGACCTACGCTCAGCCTTTTGGCGGCTGATCCTAATGCGTATTAAAACGGAAGCAGGAGGAGAAGCAACATCAAGGCATGTAGATATCTATGCTCATCCCTGACAGGTCACACGAGGGCCCGTTTCGTACCGGACGCGAAAAGTGAGGGAACAGGTTTATCCGCAATTGCGGCGGTGAACCCATTGCAGCAATCGCAACGTTCAGCGCTTCGATAAACCCGCTCACACGGTTCACGCCTGCCTTTAGACGCCCTGCGGCATCTCCCCTCGCGCCAGCCGGGCATTGATGTCTTCGATCACCGCCGGCAACTCGGCAATGGTGTCGATCAGGTAATGCGGCCGCGAGCCTTCGAACATCCGCCCGATCCGCGCCCGCTCCGCTTCCAGTTGATCAGCCGGCAGATTCCTGTACTGCTCATAAGTCAGCCCCAGCGCATTCCCCGAACAGGTCAGCGCCACCGTCCACATCCCGGCGCTGCGCCCTTCGAGAATCCCCGGCCAGGTGTCGTCGACCTTGACGCAGGCCGCCACGTCGTCGATGCCCAGGGCGATCACGTTGGCCAGGGACTGCGCCGGATACGGCCGGCCATTGGGCACCTCGTCGGTGGCGACCACGTGGTCCGGGCTGTAGCCATTGGCCGCCGCCAGTTCCACCACCCTGGCCATGACCACCTTCGGATAGCCGGAACAGGTGCCGATCTTCAGGCCCTTCCCGCGCAGCTCGGCAATCGCTTCCAGCGCACCGGGAATCAGCGCCGAATGCAGGCCGATCTTGTCGATCTGCAGCGGCATGAAGCGCTCGTAGATGGCGGTCACGTCCTCGTCGCTCGGCACCCGGCCAAAGCGCGCACGATAACGCTCGGCGATCGCCGGCTGGTCGCACAGGGTGCGGATATGGTCCCACTTGCCCATGCCCATCGGGCCGCGAGCTTCTTCCAGGGATACTTCGACGCCGAATTCGCCAAAGGCCTCGACGAAGATCTGGGTCGGGGCGAACGAGCCGAAGTCGACGACGGTGCCGGCCCAGTCGAGGATCGCGGCTTGCAGGCGTTTGGGTTGCTGGTAGTTCATGGGTGGATCTCCAGTGGCAGGTCAGGAAAGTCAGGGTTCAGGCCGGCGCGTCGAACAACTCGGCGATCATCGCGCGGTTGCGCCGCAGCGCCAGGCAGCAGAGGTGGTAGTCGATATGGAACGGGTGGTCGACGAAGGTGATCAGCCGCGTCCCCGGCGTCTGGGCGTACTCCACCGCCGAGACGAAACCGATGCCGATACCCCGGGCGATCGCATGGACGATGGCCTCGCGGCTGTTCAGTTGCATCGCGCAGTCCAGTTCGATCCCGGCATGGCGGCAGGTTTCCTCCACCAGCTGACGGGTCCGCGAGGACGGCTCGCGCAACACCAGGCGCTCGCCACGCAACTGCTCGATATGCACCTGGTCCTGGCTGGCCCAGGGGTGGTCGTCGCGGACCACGGCGATGATCGGGTAGCGCCGGTACAGCCGGGTATGCAGGCGCTGGTCGAACTCCGACAGGGCCAGGATCGCCAGGTCGATATCGAAGTTGTACAGGCGCTCCAGGGTCTCGTGCTCCGGGGAGAACGAGGTTTCCAGCTTGATGTCCGGGTACTGCTGCATCAGCTCGTAGGTGAGGTTCATGGCGATCGGCGGCGACACCGCACCGATGCGCAGCAACCCCGCCTTGCGCTGGCGGAAGCTCTGCAGCAACTGGATGGCTTCGTCCTCCTGGCCGAACAGACCCTGGGTAATGGCATACAACTGCCGCCCCGCCGCGCTCATTTCGACGAAACGCCCGCGGCGGTGGAACAGCTCCACGGCGAACATCTGCTCCAGCGCACCGACCTGCTCGCTGACGGTGGGCTGGCCGACGCTGAGGTAGTCGGCGGCCAGGGTGAAACTCCCGGTGCGGGCCACGGCGTGAAAGGAGCGCAGCCATTTGTGGTACTGGTACATGGGTTTGCCTTATCCAGGGTCGGGACGGAGTCAACGGCGCACGAACAACGCGACCACCGCGCTGCACAGGCAGGCACTGGCGACCACGATGAAGATCAGCGAGGTGTTGCCGGTGCTGTCCAGCAGGCTGCCGATCAGGGGCTCGCAAAGGCCGGCGAACAGGTACGAAGAGAAGTTCATCACCCCGGTGGCGGTCCCGGCGCGGCGCGCACCGACCAGGTCCGGGCACAGCGCCCAGAAGCTCGATGCCGGGCCGTAGACGAAGAAACCACAGAGGAACAGCGCGGCCAGGCCAATGCCGCTATGGGCCGGCAGGCTCCACATNNCCGAGGACCATGTAGAGCATGATCGCCAGGTAGCGTTTGGAGCCGAACAGCTTGTCCGAGATCCAGCCATTGCTCAGGGCACCCACCGCCATGCCGACCGGCAGCGCGACGGTGATCCACTTGGGATCGATCCAGCCATCGCCATGTTTCCAGTCGGCGCCGAGGAAATGCACCGGGACCCAGACGATCAGGCCGTAGCGCGCCGCGTTCTGGAAACCGAGGGAGACGGCGGCGATCAGCAGGCGCACGTTCTTCAGCACGGCCTTGTAGCGCTGCGCGGCGGTTTCGCTGGCGTCGCTGGCGACTTCGTGGGCCTTGTCGTCGGCATTGGCCACGCCGGTATCGGCCAGGGGTTCGAAACCTAGGTCCTGCGGCCGGTCACGGGCGATCAGGTAGAACAGGATGCCGCCGGCCAGCATCAGCAGCACCGGCAGGCGGAAGATCCAGCGCCACTCCAGGTGCAGCACCTCCAGCACCACCATCGAGGTGACATAGGACAGGATCGACGCACAACCAGCGGCGAACACGTAGAAGCCATAGACCTTGCCGCGCTCGGCCACGCCCCACCAGTTCGACAGCAGGCGGCTGCCCGGCGCCCAGCCCAGGGCCTGCAGGTAGCCGTTCAGCGCCCAGGGCAGGATCAGGCTGGCAAAGCCGCTGGCGAAGCTGGTCAGCCAGTTGGCCGCGCAGGACAGCACTGCGCCGAGGCTCATGATGCGCCGCCCGCCATAGCTGTCGGCGAGGCTGCCATTGATCGCCTGGCCGATGGCGTAGGCCCAGAGCATGGCGGCGGAGATCCAGCCGAGGGTTTCCTTGCTCAGGCCGAACTCGGCCTGCATGCCGGGAATGGCGAAACCGAAGGTCTGCCGCCCGGTATAGAAGAACAGGTAGCAGAACATGGCGGCCAGGAGCATGCGCCACTGGGCCAGGCGAAAGGACGAATGGACAGGCACGGCGAGACCAGACAGGGATTGCGCACGGTTCATGAGGCTTTTTCCTTCTTGTTATGCGCCCGCGGCGTGGCCGCCGCAAGCAGGCATTCTCGTGGGTGCGACGAAAGCAACGAAAATCGCGTGTCAGGCGGCTTGCGAACCGATGAAGTTCTTGCCCCTGGCACCCTGCAAGGCGTGGCGGATCATCGCCCCGGCCTCCTCTTCCGTCACCCCGTAGTCGGTGAACTCGGTCTTCACCCCGAGGCTGTGCAGGAAGCTGCGCAGGCGTGCCTGGGCCTGGTCCAGGTCGGCGCCGAAAACCCGCTGCAGGGTCTGGTCCCGCGCCGCATCACGGCCCCAGGCCAGGCCCAGCACGTGGGGCAAAGTGAAGGAACAGGCGATGCCGTGGGGCAGGCCGTGGCGCAGGGTCATCTCGTAGGAGATGGAATGGGCCAGTNNCGGTCTTGGTGTTGGAAAAGGCCATCCCCGCCTTCAGCGCTGCCAGGGCCATGCGCGCGCGCAGATCAGGGTTCTCCAGGTCGCCACGCAGGCGCGGCAGGCAGTCGAGGATGTCCTCGATGGCGGAGATGGCAAAGGTGTCGGAAAGCGGATTGGCGTTGACGTTCCAGATCGCTTCCAGGGCATGGGACAGGGCGTCGAGCCCGGTGGACACGGTGACCCCGGCCGGAACGGTGAGCATCAGTTCCGGGTCGATCAGGGCGGCCCGCGGCCAGGTGCAGTCCAGGTGCAGGGAGTATTTCTTCTGCGCCCCGGCATCCCAGATGGTCGCCCAAGGGGTGACTTCGCTGCCGGTGCCGGCAGTGGTCGGTGCGGCGATCAGGCTCTTGCAGCGCGGTGGAGTGAACGGCTTGCCGACGGCGAGCAGGCCGAGCAGTTCGTCGAAGCGGCCGGAGTCGGTGCCGACCATCAGTGCCTTGGCCGTGTCGATGGCACTGCCGCCCCCCACCGCCAGCACCGTTTCGCAATCGGCGGCTTCACGCCAGAAGGTTTCGTAGGTGGCGCGCAGATGGGCTACGTCCGGGTTCGGCTGGACATCCTCGACGATATGCACCAGGCGCTCGCCCAGCAGCGCTTCGATCCGTGCCAGCAGGCCAAGGGCGCGGGCTTCGGGGAAGATCACCAGGGCCACGCGCTGGCCTTCGGTGAGCTCGACGATGCGGTTCAGGCTGCCGGCGCCGAAGTGGCTGGCGACCGGATTGTGGAAGTAGGCAGGCATGGCATCTCCGTTCTTGTTGTGGGTACCTGGGCGCATCTTCAGTGCGCGGCGGGACCGACTCCAATCGATTGATCCTGGGTAAGCATCGGCCTGACCGATAACAGCGGAAACGGGGTTCAAGACGGGTACTCCGGACAGCGGGCAAAGGGTTCCCGTGCGGCCATGTCGGGACATGGCCACCGGGTTGGAACACGCGTGGAAAGGGTTGCGGCTCAGTGCCGGCCGTTGTCCTGGATGGCCCGGCGCAGGCGGCTGGACAGCAGGTCGGCGGCAATCACCATCAAGGTGATGACGATGATGCAGGTGGCGGTTTCCGGGTACTTGAACAGCTTCAGGCTGCTGACCAGCTCGAAGCCGAGCCCGCCGGCGCCGACCATGCCCAGCACGGTAGCCGAGCGCAGGTTGACCTCGAAGCGGTACAGCACCACGGCGATCCAGGCCGTGATCACCTGCGGCAGCACACCATAGACGATCACCTGCAAGGGCCGCGCACCGGTGGCACGCAGCGCCTCCAGCGGGCCCTGGTCGATCTCCTCGATGCTTTCGGCGAAGAACTTGCCGAGCATGCCCACGCCATGCACCGCCAACGCCAGCACACCGGGGAACGGGCCCAGGCCGACGGCGGAAACGAAGACCAGGGCGAGGATCAGTTCATTGATACTGCGGATCACGTTCAGGCCCTGGCGGGTGCCCTGGTACAGCCAGCGGTTGCCATGCAGGTTGCGCGCGGCAAGAAAGGCCAGGGGCACGGCGCAAATGATCGCCAGCAAGGTGCCCCAGATGGCGATCTGCACGGT